>NZ_JCASIE010000015.1:0-123824 GCF_059685865.1 Telluria sp. ZB4P36 | reverse complement strand
ACAGACTGATTTGTTTGGCGACTATCAATCTACCAACATCAAACCTCCGCCACCACCTCCCGCTCAGTTCGTCAATCCCGTCTTCCCCCATTTCCCGCGAAGAACCAAAAAAAAGCCACCGGGCAGTGCCACGGTGGCTTTCTCTATTTATATAGAGCGATGAGGCTTAGCGGCGCGCGTCCGCTCCCACCTCGTCCGGGCGCAGGGTCGATGCCAGCTTGTCCAGCACGCCGTTGACGTACTTGTGGCCGTCGATGCCGCCGAAGGACTTGGTCAGCTCGACCGCTTCGTTGATCACGACGCGGTAGGGGACTTCCGGGTGGTTCTTCAGCTCGTAGGCGCCCAGCAGCAGGACGCCGTGCTCGATCGGCGACAGCTCGGCCACGCTGCGGTCGATCAGCGGCGCGATGACTTCGCGCAGCTCGACCGAGGTGGCGATGGCGCCGTTCAGCAGTTCGCTGAAGAACTCGCCGTCGGCCTTCTCGAAACCGTGCGCGCCGCGGATGTTGGTGACGACCGTGCGGGCCGGCTCATTGTTCAGCAGCCATTGGTACAGTCCCTGCAGCGCGAACTCGCGCGCGCGGTGGCGCGGCGTGCGGTTCTTGCTCGGGTTGGCGTGCGTGGTCTTTTCAGTCATGTGCTTCCCTTCCTTATTCTTCTTCAGCCTGCAGCTCTTCCAGCGCGAACAGCAGGTTCGACATCTCGACCGCGACGCGCGCCGCGTCGGCGCCCTTCTCGGCCATGCGGGCTTCGGCCTGCTCGTCGTTCTCGGTGGTGAGGATGGCGTTGGCGATCGGCATGCCGTAGTCCAGGCCGATGCGGGTGATGCCGGCGCCGGATTCGTTCGACACCAGCTCGAAGTGGTAGGTCTCGCCGCGGATCACCGCGCCCAGCGCGATCAGGGCATCGAACTGCTGGGTCTCGGCCATTTTCTGCAGCGCCAGCGGGACTTCCAGCGCACCCGGCACCGTGATGTGGAGGATGTCCTCGTCGGCGACGCCCAGGCGCTTCAGTTCGGCCAGGCAGGACGACAGCAGGCCGTGGCCGACGTCGGCGTTGAACCGGGCCTGCACGATGCCGATACGCAGGCCGTCGCCCGCCAGATTGCTTTCAAAAGTTCCTACCGTCATGGCTGACCTCTTCTTCTCGAATGTGT
Source organism: Telluria sp. ZB4P36 (assembly GCF_059685865.1). Classification (NCBI taxonomy): domain Bacteria; kingdom Pseudomonadati; phylum Pseudomonadota; class Betaproteobacteria; order Burkholderiales; family Oxalobacteraceae; genus Telluria; species Telluria sp. ZB4P36. The sequence goes on along the minus strand of NZ_JCASIE010000015.1, from coordinate 122,668 downwards.
ATATATATATTAGTGGGTATTCGCCGGTGGCCGCGCGCCGTCAGGCGTTTGGCTGCGGCAGGTAGCCGGTGACTTCCAGGTCGAAGCCGGTCATCGAAGGCATCTTGCGCGGATTCGCCAGCAGCTGCATCTTGCCGACGCCAAGGTTGCGCAGGATCTGGGCGCCGATGCCGTAGGTGCGCAGGTCCATCGAGGCCGCGCGGGCGCTGCGCGGGCCGCTGTCGCGCGGGGCGAACTGGGCGAACAGCTGGTCGGCGGTCTCGCCGCAGTTCAGCAGCACGATGACGCCGCTCTCGCCCTTCTTGACCGCCTTCATGGCCGAGGCCAGGTCCCAGGAGTGGGTCGAGGCGCAATCGCCCAGCACGTCGAGGATCGAGACCGGCTGGTGCACGCGCACCAAGGCTTCCTTGTCGCGCGACAGCTCGCCGTGCACCAGGGCCAGGTGGGCCGCGCCGCTCGGCTTGTCGCGGAAGGCGACCAGCTTGAAATCGCCGTGGGGCGTGGCCATCGGGCGCTCGGCCACGCGCTCGACCAGGCTTTCGTTCTGGCTGCGGTAATGGATCAGGTCGGCGATGGTGCCGATCTTCAGCTTGTGTTCCTGCGCGAACTCGATCAGGTCCGGCAGGCGCGCCATGGTGCCGTCTTCCTTGATGATCTCGCAGATCACCGAGGCCGGGGTCAGGCCGGCCATCTCGGTCAGGTCGCAGCCGGCTTCGGTATGGCCGGCGCGCATCAGGACGCCGCCCTTCTGGGCGCGCAGCGGGAAGATGTGGCCCGGCTGGACCAGGTCGTCCGGCGTCGTGCCCTTGTTCACGGCCACCTGGATGGTGCGCGCGCGGTCGGCGGCGGAAATGCCGGTGGTCACGCCCTCGGCCGCTTCGATCGACACCGTGAAGTTGGTGCCGAAGGAGGTGCCGTTCTTCGAGGTCATCATCGGCAGCGCCAGCTCGTCGCAGCGTTCTTCGGTCAGGGTCAGGCAGACCAGGCCGCGCGCGTGGCGGATCATGAAGTTGATCGCTTCCGGAGTGACGAAGTCGGCGGCCAGCACCAGGTCGCCCTCGTTCTCGCGATCTTCTTCATCGACCAGAATGACCATGCGCCCTGCGCGCAGTTCGGCAACGATTTCCTCGGTGCTGGAGATAGACATACGGATTTCCTTGAAACGGCGGTGTTTGCGTAATCCGCTATTTTAAAGGATTTACCGTCTTTCAACCGAAGCAAAGCAAGAGCTGCTCCATCACAGCGCTGCGCATTCGCCAACGGTTGTTGCCAATGAGCAACACGCAACAATTCGCGTACATTTGCCCACATGGAATTGTTAAGCTCAGCTTCTTGCACGCAACAAGCTAGCGTGCCCACGCATGACTCGATTATGATGAAGACATCGCGGCCTGGGGTGTCGCCGGGAACTTTCCCACGTGACGCTCGGCCATTTCCTGGAGTTGCCATGACGGTCATTCCGCACGCCTTCAGTCGCTGTCCGCCTTCCCCGGAAAGGCGGCACTGAATGGCCACGATCCTGATCGTCGACGACCGCCCGAGCAACCGCGCCTTCCTGAATGCCCTGCTCGGCTTTACCGGCCACAGCCTGCTGGAGGCCGAAGACGGGGCCCAGGCCCTGACGCTGGCGCGCGTCCGGCGCCCCGACCTGATCATCACCGACATCCTGATGCCTGTCATGGACGGCTACGAGCTGGTCCAGCAGCTGCGTCTCGATGCCGACCTGCGCAGCATCCGCGTGATCTTCTTTTCCGCCGTCTACGCGGAACACGAGACCAAGGCGATGGCGGCGCGCTGCGGCGTCGCTACCGTGCTGCCCAAGCCGGCCGACCCGCAACAGATCCTCGACGCCATCGGCGCCGAACTGGGCGTGCTCGAGGGCGAGCCGCCGCTGCCGGTGCCGCAGCTGGCGCCGGAAAGCGACCGCGCCCTGCCCTTCGACCTCAGCGCGCGCCTGGCCGAACTGGAACGCATGTGCCTGGCCCTGATCGGCGAGCGCCGCGTCGAGACCCTGGCCTCGTCCTTCCTCGATGCCGCACGCCGCGTGCTGCATGCCGACTGTGCCGCGCTATGCCTGCTCGACCGGGTCGAGCGCAGCGTCCGCCACCTCGACACCTGGTCGCTCGCACCGAGCCTGCTCGCAGCCCACGCGCTGGACGAGGGCCAGTTGCCCGGCATGCTGCTGCGCGCCCGCGCGCCGCTGCGCCTGGCGGAAGGCGATCCGATGCTCGGCAGCATGCCGTCCTGTCATCCGGCCATGGGCAGCTTCCTCGGCCTGCAGGTACACGACCTGCAGCATCCGCACGGCTGGCTGTACTGCGCGCGCCGCCTCGGCGCCCCCGCCTTCACCGAAGAAGAAGAACGCTGGGCCACCGCGCTGGCCGCCCAGCTGGCGGTGGCCTATGAAAACCTGAACCTGTACGACGTGGTCCAGCGCCACGCCGCCCAGCTGCAGCTCGAGGCGCTGGCGCGCGCCGACGCCGACAAAGCCCTGCGCGAGAGCCAGCACCGGCTCGAACTGAACCGCCAGGTCTTCGACAGCACCCAGGAAGGCATCATGATGACCGATGCCCATGCCAACATCGTCGCCGTCAACCCGGCCTTCGAGCAGATCACCGGCTACCGCGAGGCGGAAGTGATCGGGAAGAACCCGCGCATCCTGCGCTCGGGCCGGCACGACGAGGCCTTTTACGGGAGCATGTGGCGCTGCCTGGAGAGCGATGGCCAGTGGCGCGGCGAAATCTGGAACCGACGCAAGAACGGTGAAATCTATCCCGAACGCCTCGGCATCAGCGCCGTGCGCGACGAAGCCGGCAACCTGACCGCCTACGTCTCGGTATCGACCGACCTGTCGGCCCTCAAGGCCGCGCACCACCAGCTCGACTTCCTGTCCAACCACGACGCGCTCACGCTGCTGCCGAACCGCTCGCTGTTCAACGACCGCCTGCAGCAGGCGATGGCGTCCGCGCGCCTGGGCGACGGCCAGCTCGCCCTGCTCCTGTTCAATATCGACCGCCTCTCGCGCATCAACGACAGCCTCGGCCACGCGGCCGGCGACGCGGTGCTGTGCGAGGTGGCGCGCCGGGTCGGCGAGATCGCCGGCCCGACCAACACCCTGGCGCGCCTGTCCGGCGACGAATTCGTCCTGCTGCTCACCAATTGCAAGGACACCGACGACATCATCCTGGCCGCGCGCCGCCTGATCGACGCCATCGCCCAGCCCCACCAGGTGGGCGGGCACGACGTGGTGGTCACCGGCAGCGTCGGCATCAGCATCTTCCCGCGCGACGGCAGTGCGCCCGGCGACCTGCTGAAGGCCGCCGACGCCGCGCTGACCGACATGAAGGGCGCGGGACGCAACGGCTTCCGCTTCTTCAAGGGCGAAATGAACGCCCAGGCGCTGCGCTGGCTGGCGCTGGAGACGCGCCTGCGGCGCGCCATCGAACGCGAGGAACTGGCCCTGCACTACCAGCCGCAGGTCTCGCGCATCGACGGCAGCGTGGTCGGCATGGAGGCGCTGCTGCGCTGGCGCAGCGACGAGATCGGCGTGGTACCGCCGGGCGACTTCATCCCGCTGGCCGAGGACACCGGCCTGATCCACCCGATCGGCGAATGGGTGATCCGCCAGGCCTGCTTCCAGAACAAGGCCTGGCAAAACGCCGGCCTGCCGCCGGCGCGGGTTGCCGTCAACGTCTCGGCCAGCCAGTTCAAGGCCGGCTCGGTCAGCGGGATCGTGCGCCAGGCCCTGGACGACAGTGGACTGGCGCCGCGCTACCTGGAGGTGGAGCTGACCGAGAGCGTGATGCTGGGCGACAGCGCCGCGGCCGAGGCGCAGATGGCCGAGCTGCGCGCCATGGGCGTATCGCTGTCGCTGGATGACTTCGGCACCGGCTATGCCTCGCTCGGCTACCTGTCGCGCTTCCCGCTCGACAAGCTCAAGATCGACCAGACCTTTGTCCGCAACATCACCACCGAGCAGCGCAGCGCCGCGATCGCCCAGGCCACCATCGCGCTGGCCCAGGGCTTGTCGCTGTCGGTCGTGGCCGAGGGCGTGGAAACGGTCGGCCAGCGCGACTTCCTGGGACTGATCGGCTGCGACGTGATGCAGGGCTACCTGTACAGCCGCCCGGTGCCGGCCCAGGAAATGGCCCAACTGCTTGCCAAGGGGCGCGTCGCGGTTTGACATAGATACACGACAGCGCAACAGTATCCGGCGCCATGCGCGGTAGAATGCCTGCTCGTCCCTAGAATCGGATCCCAGATGAGCAACAATTTCGTGCGCGGCCTGTGCCTGGCCGCGCTGCTGTGCGCGCAGTCGCTGGCCGGCATCGCCGGCGCTGCAGCCTTGCGCCTGGACGCACCGATTCCCGTGGGCCCGCAGGTCAAGGTGGGCAAGCTCGCCAACGGCCTCACCTATTACATCCAGCGCAATGCCCGTCCCGAGCGCAAGCTCGAACTGCGCCTCGTGGTCAAGGCCGGCTCCATCCTCGAGGACGAGGACCAGCGCGGCCTGGCCCACTTCGTCGAGCACATGGCCTTCAACGGCTCGACCAACTTCCGCAAGCACGAGCTGGTGTCCTACCTGCAGACGATCGGCGTCGGCTACGGAGCCGACCTGAACGCCTATACCTCCTTCGACGAAACCGTCTACATCCTGCCGATCCCGACCGACAAGCAAGAGCACGTGGCCAAGGCCTTCCAGGTACTCGAAGACTGGGCCCACGGCCTGCGCTTCGACCCCGAAGACATCGACAAGGAACGCGGCATCGTGCTCGAAGAGCTGCGCCTCGGCAAAGGCGCCTCGGACCGCATGGGCAAGCAGATCATGCCGGCGATCTTCAACGGCTCGCGCTACGCCGAGCGCCTGCCGATCGGCACCGAGGACGTGCTGCGCAACTTCAAGCCCGAAGCCCTGACCCGGTTTTACCGCGACTGGTACCGCCCCGACCTGATGGCGGTGGTGGTGGTCGGCGACATCGATCCGGCGCGCGCCGAACAGCTGGTCAAGCGACATTTCGCCCAGCTGAAGAACCCGAAGCCGGCGCGTCCCCGCCCCTATGCCGAGATCCCGGCGCGCCAGGCCACCGAGGCACTGGTGGTCACCGACCAGGAAGCGACCGGCAATGCGGTGCTGATCCGCTACCCGGTCCAGCCGGTGGTCGAGGCCGGCACCATCCGCGCCTACCGCGACAACCTGGTGCAGGCCATGTTTTCCGCCATGCTCAACCAGCGACTGGGGGAGCTGTCCCAGCTGCCCGAGCCGCCCTTCATGGGCGCCAGCAGCTCGCTCGGCAAGCTGACCCCGCGCTACCGCTCCTACAACGCCTCGGCGGCGCTGGGGCCGCGCGGCGCCGAGGCGGCGCTCACCGCCCTGGTCGAAGAAAACGAGCGCGCCCGCCGCTACGGCTTCAGCGCCGCGGAACTCGAGCGCGTCAAGAAAAGCCTGATGCGCGATTACGAGCAGGCCTGGAACGAGCGCGCCAAGAGCGACTCGGGCACTTATGCCGCCGAATACATCCGCAACTTCCTGCAGCAGGAAGCGATTCCCGGCATCGACACCGAATACCGCTACGTCAAGGAGCTGGTGCCCGGCATCACGCTCGAGGAACTCAACGCCTATGCGCGCCGCACCATCCCGCTCGAGTCCGGCAAACTGGTGCTGTACACCGGCGTGACCCGGCCCGAGACCCCGCAGGGCGCCCAGCTGCTGGCGGCCGTGGCGGCGGCCCAGCGCGCCGAACTGCGCCCGCACGACGAGAAAGCCGTCGCGGCCCGCCTGATGGAGCGCCCGCCGACACCCGGCACAATCGTCGCCGAGTCGCACGACAAGGCGCTCGGCCTGACCCACCTGGTGCTGTCGAACGGCGTCAAGGTGATCCTGAAACCGACCGACTTCCGCAACGACCAGGTGATGATGAGCGCGGCCCGCTTCGGCGGCCAGAGCCTGTTCAGCGACCAGGACATCCTGAACGCGCGTTTCGCGAATGCGATCGTGGCCAGCATGGGCGTGAAGGACTTCAGCCCGCTCGACATGCGCAAGATCCTGGCCGGCAAGGCGGCGCAGGTGAACGTCGGCCTGGCCAACTACACCGACGTCGTGGTGGGCGCCTCGGGCGCGACCGACATCGAGACCATGCTGCAGCTTACCTGGCTGAAATTCCACGGCGTGCGGCGCGACGAAGACCTGTTCCGCTCCTATGTCGGCAAACAGGCCGAGCAGGCCCGCAACCAGACCGCCCAGCCCGGCGCACGCTTCGGCGACGCGGTGATGGCGGCGCTGTACAACAACCACCCGCGGGCGCCGCGCACGCTCAAGGCCGAAGAGTACGGGCAGATCGACCTCGACCGCAGCATCGACATCTTCCGCCAGCGCTTCTCCAGCGCCCGCGACCTGACTTTCGTCCTGGTCGGCAGTTTCGATACGGCCGCGATCAAGCCGCTGCTGGCGGCCTACCTCGGCAGCCTGCCCACGCCCGAGCTCACCGTTGCCTTCCGCGACGTCGGCCTGCGTCCGGCGACGGGGGTGGTCAAGCGCGAAGTGCGCAGCGGTTCTGAGCCGAAGAGCACGATCTCGCTGACCTTCACCGGCCAGGCCGAGTTCACCGAAGCCGAGCAGCTGCGCCTGTCGGCCCTGCTCGAAGTGGTGAACCTGCGCATCATCGACGTGCTGCGCGAAAAGATGGCGCTGATCTACGGCGGCGGCGCCGCCGGCGTGCTCAGCAAGATCCCCTACGGGAACTATTCGATCGGCGTGACCCTGCCGACCGGGCCGGAACACGTGGACAAGGTGATCGCCGCGACCTTTGCCGAAATCAAGAAGCTGCAGCTCGAGGGACCGGAAGCGGCCGACCTGGAGAAAGTGAAGAGCAACTGGATCCAGAATCACCGCCGCTCGCTGCGCGAGAACGGTTACTGGCTGGGGCATTTGCAGACGGCGCTGAGCGAAGGGACGGATCCCGGGGCCATCCTGCAGGTCGAGAAGCAGGTGCAGGCGCTGTCGGCGGCAGATATCCGCATTGCGGCGCAGCGCTACTTCAACGAGCAGAACTACGTGCAGGTGGTGTTGAATCCGGAGACGCAGGCGGTGCAGACGGTGGCGGCGTCGACCACCAAGGCAACGGTACCTGGCGGCTAAATATCGGGTGGTCGGTTCATTCATTCTGCCGACCACCCAACGAATCAATCCTTTGCCGACAGCATGCGCTCCACGTAACGCGCAATCAGGTCGATCTCCAGGTTCACCTTCGACCCGGCCTTCAGGTGCTTCAGCGTGGTCACCTCGATCGTGTGCGGAATCAGGTTGATCGAGAAGCGGCACAGCTTGCCCCCTTCCCCAGCGATGTCTTCCACGCGGTTCACCGTCAGCGACACGCCGTTGACGACCACCGACCCTTTATAGGCCAGGAACTTCGCCAGTTCCCAGGGGGCGTCGATGACCAGTTCGCGCGATTCGCCGACCGGCTCGAAGCTGTGCACCACACCCAGTCCGTCGACGTGGCCGGATACCAGGTGACCGCCCAGGCGCTCGGCCAGGGTCAATGCCTTTTCCAGGTTGACTTCGCCGCTGGCTTCCAGGCCCACGGTCTTGTTCAGGCTTTCGCGCGAGACGTCCACGGTGAAGGCCTTGTCGGTCTTGGCGACCACGGTCATACAGGCGCCGTTGATGGCGATCGAGTCGCCCAGGGCGACGTCGGCCAGCGCCAGCGGGCCGGCGTCGACTTCCAGGCGCACGCCCGCGAACGAGCCACCCTCCAGGGGGGTGACCGAGGTGATGTTGCCGACGGCGGCGACGATTCCAGTAAACATACGAGCTTATTCCTCAGTGTTGGTGTCAGGTTGGATGAAGCGGGCCAGGATCCGGATGTCGTCGCCGACGCGGGCCAGGTCGTGGAAGCGCAGGCGGCGCTTGTCGGCCAGGCGCGCCAGCGGCGGCAGCTCGAACATGCCCTGCCCCGGCCCGATCAGGTTCGGGGCCAGGTAGACCAGCAGCTCGTCGACGCAGCCTTCGCGCACCAGCGAGGCATTCAGTTTCGACCCGGCTTCCACGTGCACTTCATTGATCGCGCGGCGCCCCAGTTCACGCATCAGGGCCGGCAGGTCGACCTTGCCCCGGGCATTCGGCAGCGCCAGGACTTCATGTCCGGCCGCGCGCAGCGCCGCAGCTTTCTCGGGCAGCTCGACGGCGGCCACGATCCAGCACGGCTCGCCCTGCAGGATGCGCGCCGCAAGCGGTATGTCGAGCCGGCTGTCGACGATCACGCGGCGCGGCTGCATGGGCGTATCGACGCCGCGCACGTTCAGTTGCGGGTCGTCGGCCTTGACCGTGCCGATACCGGTCAGGATCACCTGCGCACGGGCGCGCCAGGCATGGCCGTCGGCGCGCGCCTCGGCCCCGGTGATCCACTGGCTCTCGCCCCCGGTCAGCGCGGTGGCGCCGTCCAGGCTGGCCGCGACCTTCAGGCGCACCCAGGGCAGGCCGCGCCGCATGCGCGAGAAGAAGCCGATGTTGAGTTCATGGGCCTGGTCGGCCAGCACGCCCGAGGTCACGGCGATGCCGGCCGCCTCCAGCTGGGCCAGGCCGCGCCCGGCGACCAGCGGGTTGGGGTCGGTCATGGCCGCCACCACGCGCCTGAGGCCCGCCTGCACCAGCGCGTTCGAGCAGGGTGGCGTGCGCCCGTAATGGCTGCACGGTTCCAGCGTGACGTAGGCGGTGGCGCCGCGGACATCGTTGCCGCGCGCCTGGGCGTCGCGCAACGCCTGGATCTCGGCATGGGCCTGGCCGGCAGGCTGGGTGTGGCCGGCGCCGATGACGACGCCGTCGCGCACGATCACGCAGCCGATCCGGGGATTCGGCGCCGTGATGAACATGCCTTTCGCGGCCCAGGCGAGTGCCAGCGCCATGCCGTCGGTATCGTTGAGGATCTGTGCCGTGTCGTGTGCCAAAATGTTCCGTTCCGCTGTCCAGTTCAGGGCGGCGCTGCGCTGCCCTCGCAGCCCGCGTCGCGCGCCGGATTGCACAGCCGTACGCGCCCGAGCATATTGATTTTAATACGGCGGGTCTGCCCGCCGTGGAACAGCGACAGGGTGCCGAGGCGCGCCGCGGCGCTGCTGGTATCGCTGCAGCTGCGCCCGGCGCCATTGTAGGCGATGTACCGGGGCGGCGCTGAGCTGGTGAAGGAAAAGCCGACCCGCAAGCCTTGCGGCAAGGGCCCGTGGACGGCCAGCACCTCGTCAGGCGCTCCCGGCAGGCGGTCGCCGTCGCGGTCGATGAACACCGTCCAGCCCTGCGCCCAGTCGGCGCCCAGTGGGTCGCGCGGCATCAGCTTGACCTGTTCCTGGCGGGCGATGGCTTGCGCCCGGGCATGCAGGATCGCGTCGCGCAGTTCGCCGGAGGCGGCTTTCAGCTGCTGGGCGCGCACCAGCGCCCCCAAGTCCGGCGCGGCCACCGCAAACAGCAAGGCGGCAACGGCGAGCACCACGGCCAGTTCGGCCAGCGTGGCGCCCTTGGGTGGGCTGGGCCTCATGGCCAACAGCGCGGCGCCGCCCCGCTCGCGCCCTGCGCCCCGCTGCTGGCAAGACGCAGCACGCCGCAGTCGGGATCGCTGAAACCGCTGTCGACGTTCGCGGTTCCCGGCCGGGCGCGCAGTTCGATGCACTGGCTGATGGGCTGCCCCTCGCAGGCCCGTCCGTCGAGCTCGTAGGCGCTGTCGCCCGGCTGCGCACCGATCCACCAGCGGAACTGGCGGCTGTCGGCATCCGTGGACGCCGCGGAGAAGGCGGCATAGGTATGGTGCAGCGCGCGGTACTGTTCCTGCTTCTGCATGGTATCGACCAGCGCCAGCTGCGCCTGGACACGCCGGCTCCTGACCACGTGGCGCGCATAGTTCGGGTAGGCGAAGGCCGTCAGGATCGAGACGATCGCCAGCACGACCAGCAGCTCGACCAGGGTGAACCCGCGGTGTGTCCTCATCTTCTCTCCCGCCAATTGCCGATTTCGCGCCAGCCGACGCGGATGCCGGGTCCGCCCGGGCTGCCCGGCGCCGCCGGCCGACCCGGTGTAGCGGCGGCGGGCAGCTTCAGGTAATAGGCCTGCAGCACCACCTGGGTCGCCGCCGCACTGCCGAAGCCGAGCGCGCTCACCCGGTACAGCAGCGCTCCGGATGCCGACGGCATGCGCTCGATGAGGTAGCGCGGCGCCCGGGCCGCCAGTCCGCCCTCGCCTGCCGGGATCTGGGCGCCCGTGAAGCTGCCGAGGGCGACCGCCGGCCCGTCCTCGTCCGCCAGTGCGGCCAGGATGGTGCCGGCGTCCGGGGCGTGTTCGCACAGGCCCTCATAGGGGGCGCCGCCACGGCAGCCGCCCGCGAAGGCCGCCGCGGTCCCGTTCGCCAAGGCGGCGGCGCGCGCCGACGCGGGGTCGCTCAAGCCTTCGATGTCGTGTTCGGCGTCCGCCAGCGCGGCCATCGCGCCCTGCAAGGCCAGCATCCGGTCGCGCTCGTGCCCGGCGGCACGCGCACCGCTGATCGCCGTGCGCGCCGCGGCAATGCTGGTCATCAGGACCGCCAGCATCAGCAGCAGCGCGGTCAGCAGCGCGACGCCACGCTGCTCCTTGCCATGCCGGGAAGGCCGGGTAGATGCCGTCATCGCGCCCTCAGCGCATGCGCGCCGGCAGCGCGATGGTGGTGCCGAATACCTTGCGGTAACGCGGCGCTGCGCCGGCGGACAGGGCCGCCTCGCGCAGGCGCGTGCCGGCATCGTCCGCGCCGGCCGGCTCGCCGTAGCCGCGCCCGAACAGCGCGTAGACGGTATCGCCCGCCGTCCCCAGCCGGCTGACCGGACCATGCAGCAACAGCGCCACCCGTACGCTCACGATCTTCTTCCAGTGGGTGCGCCGGCGCAGGTCCGCCGCGCGCTCGGCGGCGGTCGCGCCGGCGAGCGCGAGTCCCGCGTCCAGTCCGGCCAGGGCCCTGGCGTTGACGTAGCGCTCCGGCGCCCCGTCGGCATCTGTGTCGAGGCCGTACAGCACCTGGAAGCTGTCGACCGCGCCGACCACCGCATCTGCCGACCAGGCGCCGGCGCCCCGGTATTTGCAGCGCAGCTCGGCATCGCCCTGGGCGTTGCGGGCGACGTAGAAGATGCTCCAGCCTTCCTCGTCGCGGTGCACGCTGAAGCCGGCGCAATCGAGGCTGGTGCCGTCGCCATTCGGCGCCGCTCCCGTGCCCGGGAAACGGACTGCCAGCACGTCGCTGCCGTTCACCACATCGGCGGCAGCGGCGGATGCGTCGTCGATGCCGAAGCCGGTCCGGTGCACGCTGCTGGCGTCGAGCCCGGCCAGGCGCGCCGGCGCACCCAGTTCCGGTCCGGTAGCGGCGCCTTCCCAGTCGGCGGCCGCGGCCTGCCGCACCGCCCTGGCGATCGCTTCCAGGGCATAGCGTCCGGCGTCGTCCATCGCGGCCGTCTCCAGCTGGGCGGCAAAGGCCCGGTTGGCCCAGATGAACAGGCCGGCCGCGCCGAGCAGCACGCCCAGGCCGACCGTCATGGCGACCAGCAGCTCGACCAGCGACATGCCTCGTTGGACCATCATCGGAGCACCGCCACGTAGCCGGGTGCATCGCCCGTTCCCTGCCAGCCCAGCTTGACGACCGGCAGCGCGTCGGCGTTGCCGTCGCAGCTCCAGCGGAAGCGGCGGGTGGCGCTGTCCCAGGGCGAGCCGTCGCGGCACACGGCGATGCGGCCGCGCGGGAACTGGACGTGCAGCGCCTGGCGGATGTCGTGCAGGTCGGACTCGGCCAGCTGGGCCGGCGTGCAGCCGGCGCCGCCGTAGCAGCCCATGCCGGCTGCGGGCGGGCCGCCGGCCGCGTCATAGGCGAAGGCGAGATAGGGATTGGCGCCGTCGGGCAGGCCGGCGACCGCAGGATTGACCTGCATGCGCGCCGCCAGCGACGCCGCCAGCTGCGCCGCTTCGGACATCAGCGCCGATTGCTGGCGCGTGCGTTCGGCTGTCAGCTGGGTTGCCCCGGCGCCGACGATGCCGATGGCCAGCACGAACAGCGCGACCAGCACCTCGGCCAGCGTGAATCCCCCCATTTTTGCCCTCACATGCCCTCCCGGTCGACTGCGAGCTGCGAAGTTATCAGGCGAGCGCCGGCCAGCCGTGAGCTGGCGCAATCGTGTCAGGGGAACTGCTGGGAGTGGACGTTTACTTGCGAGGATGGCCGACTTCGGCCAGCGCTTCCTGGAACTCGGCCAGGTCTTCGAAGTTCTTGTAGACGGAGGCGAAGCGGATGTAGGCGATCTTGTCGAGCCGCTTGAGTTCCTGCATCACCAGCTCGCCGACGTAGCCGGTGTCCACCTCGCGGCGGCCGCTGGTCAGGAGCTTTTCCTCGATGGTGGCGACCGCGGTGTCGATGGCTTCGGCGGCGACCGGGCGCTTGCGCAGCGCCAGCATCAGGCTGCCGCGCAGCTTGTTGGACGAGAACTCGGTGCGGCTGCCGTTCTTCTTGACGATGATCGGCATCGACAGCTCGATGCGCTCGTAGGTGGTGAAGCGCTTGTCGCACTTCGCGCAGCGCCGGCGCCGGCGGATGGCGTCCCCTTCCTCGGACACGCGGGTGTCGAGGACCTGGGTATCTTCATGCTGGCAGAAAGGACATTTCATGGGGCGCCGGGCTGCTGGTGAAAACCCTTACTTCGCGTAGACCGGATACTTGTCGGTCAGCAGCTTCACTTCCGCCTTGACGCGCTCGATGGTCGCGGCGTCGTGCGGGTTGTCCAGCACGTCGGCGATCAGGTGGCCCACCTTGACCGCGTCTTCTTCCTTGAAGCCGCGGGTGGTGAAGGCCGGGCTGCCGAGGCGGATGCCCGAGGTGACGAAAGGCTTCTGCGGGTCGTTCGGGATGCCGTTCTTGTTGCAGGTCATGTGTGCCTGGCCCAGGATTGCTTCCGCTTCCTTGCCGGTCAGGCCTTTCGAACGCAGGTCGACCAGCATCACGTGCGACTCGGTACGGCCCGAAACGATGCGCAGGCCGCGCTCGGTCAGGGTGTTGGCCAGGGCGGCGGCGTTCTTGACCACCTGCTTCTGGTATTCCTTGAACTCGGGCGACAGCGCTTCCTTGAAGGCCACGGCCTTGCCGGCGATGACGTGCATCAGCGGACCGCCCTGGATGCCCGGGAAGATCGCGGAATTGATCTGCTTCTCGTACTCGGCCTTCATCAGGATGATGCCGCCGCGCGGGCCGCGCAGCGACTTGTGCGTGGTCGAGGTGACGAAGTCGGCGTGCGGCACCGGGTTCGGGTATTCGCCGGCGGCGATCAGGCCGGCGTAGTGGGCCATGTCGACCATGAAATAGGCGCCGACTTCCTTGGCGATGCGGGCGAAGCGCTCGAAGTCGATGCGCAGCGCGAAGGCGGAGGCGCCGGCGATGATCATCTTCGGCTTGTGCTCGCGCGCCAGGCGTTCCATGGCCTCGTAGTCGATGTCTTCCTGCTCGGTCAGGCCGTACGAGACGACGTTGAACCATTTGCCCGACATGTTCAGCGCCATGCCGTGGGTCAGGTGGCCGCCTTCGGCCAGCGACATGCCCATGATGGTGTCGCCCGGCTTGAGCATGGCGAAGAACACGCCCTGGTTGGCCTGCGAGCCCGAGTTCGGCTGCACGTTGGCGGCTTCGGCGCCGAACAGTTGCTTCAGGCGGTCGATCGCCAGCTGCTCGGCGACGTCGACGTATTCGCAACCGCCGTAATAGCGCTTGCCCGGATAGCCTTCGGCGTACTTGTTGGTCAGCTGCGAGCCCTGCGCTTCCATCACGGCCGGCGAGGTGTAGTTCTCGGAAGCGATCAGTTCGATGTGGTCTTGCTGGCGAACGTTTTCTTTTTGGATGGCATCCCACAGTTCCGGGTCGATATTGGCGAGCGTATGATCTTTTGCAAACATGTAAAACTCCAATCGAGAGAAATACCAGGCAACGGGCAGCGTTGAATCGGGCGGGACCGGCAGGCGCGCAGGCACCCTCCCGATACGACACGTACCAGTCGGTGGCTGCCCAGGCGAACGGCGGGTGACATCTCACGTTCCCCGGTGGGTGCCCACCTTTTGCCAGTGCCCTACAATGTCTTGGGCGCACGGCGTTTCGCCAGTTACGTGAGACGTAAATGAAATGATTGTATGTGATCCGGGCCCCTTAGGGCAAGGAAACAGCTGTCTTCTTAACAAGCTCGCAGCCTGGCAAACCGGCGCCAGCAGACTTGTGGCCATTTCGGCTACAATTTTCAGATCCACCGCCCTCAGGACTCACCATGATCGTCTTCATCACCGGCGCTTCGGCCGGCTTCGGCGCCGCGATGGCGCGCGTTTTCGTCCGCAACGGCCACCGCGCCATCCTGGCCGCGCGCCGCACCGAGCGCCTCGCCGAACTGGCGCGCGAGCTGGGCGACGCCGCCCTGCCGGTCACGCTGGACGTCACCAGCCGGGCCTCGATCGAGGCTGCCCTGGCCGGCCTGCCGGAAGGCTGGCGCGACATCGACGTGCTCATCAACAATGCCGGCCTGGCGCTGAACACCAAGCCGGCCCACGAAGTGCCGCTGGAAGACTGGGACACCATGATCGCCACCAACTGCCAGGGCCTGGTGACCATGACCCGCGTCTTGCTGCCGGCGATGGTGGCACGCGGCAACGGCCTGGTGATCAACCTGGGTTCGGTGGCGGGCCATTACCCTTACCCGGGCGGCAACGTGTATGGCGCGACCAAGGCCTTCGTCGAGCAGTTCACCCTGAACCTGCGCGCCGACCTGGTCGGCACCGGGGTGCGCGCGACCAACCTGGCGCCGGGCCTGTGCGGCGGCACCGAGTTCTCGAACGTGCGCTTCAAGGGCGACGACGCGGCGGCGGCCAAGGTGTATGAAGGCACGCAGCCGCTCACGGCGGAGGACATCGCGAACACGGCATACTGGATCGCGACCCTGCCGGCGCACGTCAACGTCAACAGCATCGAGCTGATGCCGACCTGCCAGGGCTTCTCGCCGTTCACGATCAAGCGCAGCTGATTTCCACTGTATTTACCGCCCCGGATGTACCACCCGAATCGCGCGCTCTGCAATTGTGAGAAAGTGTTACAGTAATTGGCCTTTCGGCTATGTTTCACGTCTACTACTGCGCACCGTAGCTGCCTTTAGCGAAAGGCAGGCCCGACCTTTTCCCTGTCCTATGTTCGCAAGCGTACATAGGGAGGGCAAAATCGCGTAAAATGTTTCCTATTTAAAATTAATGGCAGGGGAAATGCCTTCAGCTTTTGACTGGACAGTCAGGGTCTATTACGAAGATACCGACGCCGGTGGCATCGTGTTTTACGCCAATTACCTGAAATTCTTCGAACGTGCGCGCACCGAGTGGCTGCGTGCGGCCGGCGTCGGCCAGCAGGAATTGCTGGACGCGGACGGCACCGCTTTCGTCGTCAAGAGTGCCTCCCTGGACTACCATGCGCCGGCTCGCCTGGACGACGTGCTGACCATCCGCACCACGGTCGAAAAGCTCGGCCGCGCATCGGTCCAGTTCGCCCAGCAGGCCTGGAAAGGCGAGCTGCTGCTGACCAGTGCCAGCGTCAAGGTCGGCTGTGTCGACATCGCCACCATGCGGCCACGTTCGCTTCCAGACCATGCTGCTGATAAAATGCGCGCCGCGTAAACGAGCGCCTGAATAATCCGACAACAGAAGCCTTACCGATGACCGAGACCCCAGACCTTTCGTTGACCGCCCTGATCTTCAACGCCCACCCGCTGGTGCAGTTGATCATGGCCCTGTTGCTGATCCTGTCGATCGTGAGCTGGACCTATATTTTCCGCAAGGTCTTCGCCCTGCGCGCAGCACGCAGCCAGACCGAGCAGTTCGAGCGCAGCTTCTGGGCCGGCGGCAACCTGCACACCCTGCACCAGAGCGCCAGCGCCCAGCGCGACCAGAGCGGTCCGCTGGCGCGCATCTTCGAATCCGGCATGGGCGAATTCATCAAGGGCAAGCAGGCCGCGCGCGACGTCGCCGACATGGGTCCGGTGCTGGACGGCTCGCGCCGCGCCATGCGCGCCGCCTTCCAGCGCGAACTCGACGCCCTCGACATCCACCTGAACTTCCTGGCCTCGGTCGGTTCGGTCTCGCCCTACATCGGCCTGCTCGGCACCGTGTGGGGCATCATGAATTCCTTCCGCGGCCTGGCCAGCGTGCAGCAGGCGACGCTGGCAGTGGTCGCGCCCGGCATCGCAGAAGCCCTGATCGCCACCGCGATCGGCCTGTTCGCAGCGATCCCGGCGGTGGTGGCGTACAACCGCTTCACCCACGACATCGACCGCCTGGCGATCCGCTTCGAGAGCTTCGTCGAAGAATTCTCGAACATCCTGCAGCGCCAGGCGCGCTGAGACGGAGGACAGGATGGCCTTTTCCAGCAGCAGCCTGCGCGGCGGACGCAAACGCAAGTTCAAATCCGAGATCAACGTCGTGCCCTACATCGACGTGATGCTGGTGCTGCTCATCATCTTCATGGCGGTGCCGGCGAACGAGGCGCCGAGCGTCGTCAACCTGCCGAGCGCCGAAAAGTCGGCGCTGCCGCCGGACACCTATATCCGGATCTCGGTCCAGCCGGACAGCAAGCTGTCGATCGGCGTCGGCGGCAAGCAGAAGATGGCGTCGGAAGAAGTGGCCGACCGCACCGCCCTGCTCGAACGCCTGCGCGCCCTGCACGAGGAAAATCCGGACTACCCGGTCTTGATCGAAGGCGACCGCGACAGCAAATACGATGACGTGATCCAGCTGATTTCGGAAGCGAAGAAGATGGGTATCAACCGGGTGGGACTTGCCACCAAGTGATATGTCAGCCGCATTGAAGCCCGCCCCTCAGCCTGCTACCGCCGGCGCGCCCTACCAGGTGCCGCCAGAACCGAGCCGCATGCCAGCCTTCCTGCTGGCAGTGGCCGTGCACGCCGTCCTGATCGGCTTCCTGTGGTTCGGCATCAGCTGGCAGAGCAACGAACCCGTTGCGGTCGAGGCCGAAGTCTGGGACATGTCGGTCCAGAGCGCCGCCGCGCCGACCCTCCCTCCCCCGCCCGCCCCCGAGCCGGAACCCGAACCCGAGCCCGCTCCGCCGCCGCGTCCGGTAGAACCGCCGCCCGTGGAACGCCCTGCGCCGACGCCGCCGGATATCAATTTGCAGCGCGAGAAAGAGCGCAAGGAAAAAGCACTGGCCGAGCAGAAGGAACGCGAGCGCAAGAAGGAAGAAGCGCGCTTGAAGGACCTCGCCGAGAAAAAGAAGAAAGACGACGAACAAAAAGCGAAGGACTTGGCCGCCAAGAAGGAAGCTGATAAGAAAAAGGCTGACAAACTGGCCGCTGAGAAGGCGGCCAAGGAAAAAGCCGAGAAGGCCGAAGCTGCCAAGCTCGAGAAGTACCGCCAGGAAGACCTGAAGCGCATGGCAGGCGCCATGGGCACCACGGGCACCGCCGAGAAATCGACCGCGCCGAAGGCCGACAGCGGCTACGTGGCCGCGATCACCGCCGCGATCAAGAGCAATACCGCCTATGGCGGCAGCACCACGATGCCGGGCAATCCGAAGGCCATTTTCAAGGTCGAGCAATTGCCGACCGGAGAAATCATGTCGGTGCGCCTGGTGAAAAGCAGCGGTGTGCCTGAGTTTGACAGAGCAGTGGAAAATGGTATCAAAAAGGCATCCCCGCTCCCGAAGAAGAAAGACGGCACGGTGGAGCGCACGCTCGACGTCAACTTCTCGATGAAAGACTACGACTGATCGCTACTGAAGACAGACTATGAAAAAACTCCATTACCTGCTGTTTAGCGCCACCCTGCTGATGGGGACGGCGACGCAAGCCCAGATCAAGGTCGAGATCGCCGGTGTCGGCAGCAACCAGATCCCGGTCGCGGTCGCCGCCTTCGCCGACGAAGGCCTGGCCCCGGCCGACGTGTCCGACATCATCCGCGCCGACCTCGAGCGCAGCGGCGTATTCAAGGTCATCGACGCCGGCCAGACGATCAGCGACAGCGCCAGCGTCGACCTGGCCGCCTTCCGCGCCAGCGGCGCCGACGCCCTGGTGGTCGGCAGCGTGTCGCGCGGTCCGGACGGCCGCTTCGCGGTGCGCTACGAGCTGCACGACACCGTCAAGGGCGGGCAGATCTCGCAGCTGGGCGGCGAAGTGCAGCCGAAGTACATCCGCCTGCAGGCCCACCGCATCGCCGACGACGTCTACGAAAAGCTGACCGGCGTGCGCGGCATCTTCTCGACCCGCATCGCCTACGTCAAGGAAGACCGCGCCGGCCGCAACTACACCCTGGCCGTGGCCGACGCCGACGGCGAGAACGAAGTCGTGGCCGCGCGCGGCCGCGAACCGATCATCTCGCCGGCCTGGGCGCCGGACGGCACCAAGGTCGCCTACGTCTCGATGGAAGACCGCAAGCCGGTGGTCTACCTGCAAGACCTGATGACCGGCCGCCGCAACGTGATCTCCAACCTGAAGGGCAACAATTCGGCGCCCGCCTGGTCGCCGGACGGCCGCACCCTGGCCGTGGCCCTGTCGAAGGACGGCAATACCGAAATCTACACCGTGAACTCGGACGGCACCGGCCACCGCCGCCTGACCAACAGCCCGTCGATCGATACCGAGCCACAGTTCTCGGCCGACGGCCAGACCATTTACTTCACCAGCGACCGCAGCGGCGGTCCGCAGGTCTACAAGATGAGCGTCGCCGGCGGCAATCCGACCCGTGTGACCTTCAACGGCAATTACAACATCAGCCCGCGCGTGTCTTCGGACGGCAAGACACTGGCCTGGATTTCCCAGCGTGGCGGCGGTTTTTCTCTCTACGCGATGGACCTGGCCAGCGGCCAGGAGCTGCGCCTGGCCGAAGGGGCCACCGAACCGAGTTTTTCGCCTAACGGCAAGTACATCATGTATGCGACCAAAGGCGGCGGGCGTGTCTCGCTCGCCGTGGTCTCGGTGGATGGACGGGTGAAGCAGCGCTTGACCACCAATGCGGGAAACATTCGGGAGCCCAGCTGGGGTCCCTTCATGAAGTAAATAGCAGTAAATCTTTAATAGACAAGGAGAAAAACCATGCGCAACTTCCAGAAAGTAGCCCTCATCGCTTCGGCCGTCCTGCTGACCGCTTGCTCGTCGACCAAACTGCAAGAGACCCCGGTCGTCGAAAAGACCCCGACCCCGACCGCGGCACCGGCTGAGCCGGCACGCGAAATCCGTCCGGTCGAAACCGGCAGCGTCGATCCGCTGAACGATCCGAAAGGCGAGCTCGCCAATCGCAGCGTCTACTTCGACTACGACAGCTTCGTCGTGCGCGAAGACGGCAAGCCGGTCGTCGCCAACCACTCGGGCTACCTGACCAAGAACACCGGCCGCAAGGTCCTGATCCAGGGCAATACCGACGAACGCGGCGGCACCGAGTACAACCTGGCCCTGGGCCAGAAGCGTGCCGAAGCCGTCCGCCGTGCGATGTCCTCGCTGGGCGTGTCGGACAACCAGATGGAAGCCGTCTCGCTGGGCGAAGAAAAGCCGAAGGCCACCGGTAGCGACGAAGCTGCATGGGCTGAAAACCGCCGCGCGGACATCGTTTACCAGTAATCTTCCAGCAATCAAGCTGACAGTTTTAAGACTCGGCTGATTGACAGCGGGGCGGACAGCAGTGCAGACTGCATCCGCCCCGTTTTTACTCTGCAACCGGAAAACACTATGATGAAACTGTCCCCGTCCCGTCTTGCCTGCCTGATCCTGGCAGCCTGGATGCCGCTGCAGGCCTCCGCCGGCCTGCTCGACGACGACGAAGCGCGCAAGGCCATCCTCGAGCTGCGCGCCAAGGTCGACGCCGTTGCCCGCGAGCTGAAGGCCCAGATCGAGGCCAAGTCGGACAAGACCGTCCAGCTCGACATGCTGAACCAGCACGAGCAGACCATGCAGGAAATCTCGCGCCTGCGCGGCCAGATCGAAGTACTGGCCAACCAGATCGCCCGCGCCCAGGAAAGCCAGAAGCAGCTGTACGCCGACCTCGACGCCCGCATCAAGAAGATCGAGCCGCAGCAGGAAACCGTGGACGGCCAGGTCGCCCAGGTGCTGCCGTCCGAGAAGAGCGCCTACGACAGCGCCACCGCCCTGTTCCAGACCGGCGACTACAAGGGCGCCAGCGCCGCCCTGCAGGACTTCGTGCGCCGCTACCCGGATTCGGCCTATGCCGCCAACGCGCAGTATTGGCTCGGCAACGCCTGGTTCGCGCTGGGCGACTACAAGAAGGCCATCGCCGCCCAGGAAGTGCTGACCACGACCTACGCCAGCAGCCCCAAGGTGCCGGATGCGATGCTGAACATCGGCAGCAGCTATGCCCTGCTGAAGGACAGCAAGAACGCCAAGAAGGCGCTGCAGCAGCTGGTGTCGAAGTATCCCGAGTCGAGCGCGGCCAAGACCGCCAAGGATCGCCTGGCCTCGCTGAAATGAACTTGAGCTGCGCCATGGTGTCGTGAAGCATTTGACAGCGAACGCGGCCCAGCCTATAATCTCGCTTCTTTCGGGTCGTTAGCTCAGCTGGTAGAGCAGCGGACTTTTAATCCGTTGGTCGCAGGTTCGAATCCCGCACGGCCTACCAAGTTTCAAGAAAACGCCAACCTTCGGGTTGGCGTTTTTGTTTTCAGGCCGCCTGCGCCGCCGGATGCGCCTGCTTCCGGTACAGGAACTCCAGCACCGCCCTGCGATGCTCGGTATAGCGTGCATCCTGGGCCAGCGCCACCCGGTCGCGCGGCCGCTCCAGCTCGACCTCGACGATCTCGCCGATGGTCGCGGCCGGCCCGTTGGTCAGCATGACGATCCGGTCCGACAGCAGCACCGCCTCGTCCACGTCATGCGTGACCATCACCACGGTCGATTTGGTGGCCGCGACGATCTTGAGCAACTCGTCCTGCAGGTGGGCACGGGTCAGGGCATCGAGGGCGCCGAAGGGTTCGTCCATCAACAGCACCTTCGGCTCCATCGCCAGCGCGCGGGCGATGCCGACGCGCTGCTTCATGCCGCCCGAGATCTCATGCGGGCGCTTGCCTTCGGCACTGGCGAGCCCCACCAGGGCCAGTGCATCCTGGGTACGCTGGCGCAGCTGGGCGCGCGATTCAAGCCCGCCGAAAACCCGTTCCACTCCCAGATGGATGTTCTCGTAGCAGGTCAGCCAGGGCAGCAGCGAGTGGTTCTGGAACACCACGGCCCGCTCCGGCGAGGGCCCGGCAATCTCGCGGTTGGCGCACAGCAGCACGCCCTCGGTCGGCTTCAGGAGGCCGGCGATCAGGTTGAGCAGGGTCGACTTGCCGCAGCCCGAGTGGCCGATCAGGGTGATGAACTCGCCCTTGCGCACGGCCAGGTCGATGCCCTGCAGCGCCTGGAACACGCCCTTCTTGGTGTGGAAGGCCATCTCCACGCCGCTGATGTCGATGAACTTCGGATTCGGATGGTTCATGCTCGTTCCTCCTTCAGTTGGCCGTTTGTTCGTGGGTCAGCGCACGGGCCAGGGCCACCAGCGCCTGCTCCAGCAGCAGGCCGACCACGCCGATGATGACGATCGCGATGATGATGTGCGAGACGTTCAGGTTGTTCCACTCGTCCCACACCCAGAAGCCGATGCCGACCCCACCGGTGAGCATTTCGGCCGCCACGATGACCAGCCAGGCCGTGCCGATCGCCAGGCGCACCCCGGTGAGGATGTAAGGCAGTGCCGAGGGCAGCAGGATCTTGGTCAAGACCTTCCATTCGGTCAGGTTCAGCACCCGCGCCACGTTCATGTAGTCCTGCGGCACGCGCTGCACGCCGACCGCGGTATTGATGACCATCGGCCAGATCGAGCAGATGAAGATCGACCAGATCGCGGCCGGGTCGGCCGACTTGAACACCAGCAGGCCGATCGGCAGCCAGGCCAGCGGCGACACCGGCTTGAGCAGGCTGATGATGGGCGCGAACATGCGGCCCACAAAGGCCACCCGGCCGATCATGAAGCCCAGCGGGATGCCGACCAGCGCGGCCAGGCCGAAGCCCAGCGCCACCCGCTTCAGCGACGCCAGCACGTTCCAGCCGATGCCCTGGTCGTTCGGACTGTTGCGGTAGAACGGGTCGGCGAACAGGACGATCGCTTCCTGCAGGGTCGCCTGCGGCGTCGGGAAGGCCGTATTGCGGCTGGCGATGATCTGCCAGGCCAGCACCACCAGGGCAATGCCCAGCACTGGCGGCAGGACCAGTTTCACGATCCTGGCGAAGGGCTGCGCGCCGCGGGCGGCTGCGGCGGCCGGCTTGCGTGCCGGCAGCGAACGTGCGGATGCCGTCGGCGCGGCAACCGCCGGCTTGGGGAGGGATCTCAGGATGGCGCTCATGGCAGCTCCTTTTTCAAACGATGGGATTCAGACCTTGATCTTGAACGAGGCCGCGTAGGCCTTCGGGTTCCTGCCGTCCCAGACGGCGCCGTCCATGAGTCTCGAACTGCGCAGCGGGCTTTTCGGAATCGGCGTCCCGGTCATGGTGGCGGCTTCCTTGTACAGCGCGACCTGGTTGACGCTCGATGCCACGGCCAGGTAGTCCGGGTCGTCCTTCAGCAGGCCCCAGCGGCGGTGCTGGGTCATGAACCACATGCCGTCCGACAGGTAGGGGAAATTGACCGCACCATCGTTGTAGAACTTCATGTGGTTGGGGTCGTCCCAGGTCTTGCCCAGTCCGTTCTGGTAGCGGCCCATGATGCGCTGGTCGATGGCATCCTTGCTGGTGTTGACGTAGGACTTGCTGGCGATGACTTCGGCCATCCTGTTCTTGTTGGCCAGCGAGGAATCGATCCATTTGCCGGCTTCGAGGATGGCGGCCATCATGGCGCGGCAGGTGTTCGGATGCTTCCTGGCGAACTCGAGCGTGCTACCCAGCACCTTCTCCGGGTGGTCGCGCCAGATGTCCTGGGTGGTGGCGGCCGTGATGCCGACCTTGTCCATGATGGCGCGGTGGCCCCAGGGCTCGCCCACGCAGAAGCCGTCCATGTTCCCGACCCGCATGTTGGCCACCATCTGCGGCGGCGGCACGGTGATGACCTTGGCATCCTTCATCGGATTGATGCCGTTGGCCGCCAGCCAGTAATACAGCCACATCGCATGGGTGCCGGTCGGGAAGGTCTGGGCGAAGGTGTACTCTCGTTGCTCGGTGCGCATCAGCTTCGCCAGCGATGCACCGTCGACCGCCCCCTTGTCGGACAGCTGTTTCGAGAGCGTGATGGCCTGGCCGTTGTTGTTCAGGCCCATCAGCACCGCCATGTCCTTCTTCTGGCCGCCGATCCCCATCTGCACGCCGTACAGCAGGCCGTAGAGCACGTGGGCGGCGTCCAGCTCCCCATTGGCCAGCTTGTCGCGCACGCCGGCCCAGGAAGCCTCCTTG
Organism: Telluria sp. ZB4P36; assembly: GCF_059685865.1. Lineage (NCBI taxonomy): Bacteria > Pseudomonadati > Pseudomonadota > Betaproteobacteria > Burkholderiales > Oxalobacteraceae > Telluria > Telluria sp. ZB4P36. Next base: position 99,235 of record NZ_JCASIE010000015.1, on the reverse strand, counting down.
CTCAACACGAACTTGACGCCGTATTTCTTGTCGAGGCCCAGCACCGAGGCCATCACGACCGACGCGCAATCGGTCAGCGGAATGAAGCCGATCCTGATTTCTTCCTTTTCCGGCTTGTCCGAACCGGCGGCCCAGGCGCTACCCGTCGCCAGGCCCAACAAGCCCGCCCCCGCCGCCACGCCTGCACCCTGCATGAAATTCCTGCGCGTGACATTCACCCCGTCGGCAGCTTGCGGCATGGTGCTCTTCGCTTCGAGTCTCTGGTATTTCATCGCGGTCCTTTATGTTCAGGCAAAAAAAAGCGACGCGTACCCCACATGAGCTGCTCATGTTCGGGTAGACGTCGTTGTCCGGGTGGCTCTGCCGGCGCTGGCAGGTCACGTTGCGCTCCGTTGCGCCAATGTCAATATGCAAGCGCCGTGCCAGGGAGGTCTGCAGAGGGAAGCGGCGGCCGGCCGGGAGGCCGGTGCACCGTCTAATGGCAGATGCGCCGCACAGCGATTGTGCGGCGCATCATTTTGGGAGGAAAGTGTGCCGCCGCATGGGGCGGCGCGGAACCGTCAGCGCTGCGCGAGGGTGGCGCTCACGACGACGACCTGTGCCAGGCGGTCATTGGGTACATAGCTCATCTGCATCTCATCGCGGTCCTGGCCGCGGTTGAAATCCATGGTCACATTGCCGTCGCGCGATACGAAGCGGTCCGGCGACACCGCCACCAGGCGAATGACCGGCTGCCGGTCGATCTGCGCACTGATGCCGTTGGCAGTCGTGCCGACCTTCATGCGCCAGCCATTCGACATGGCATAGGCGCCGCGCACGGCATCGAGGTGTTCCTGGTAGACCCTGGCGGTGCGGGCCGGGGCGGTCACCTCCACACTCGAGATCGACGAGCTGCTCGTGGCGGGATAGCTGTGTGACTGGGCCACCGCGTCGGCGGCCAGAAGAAACAGGGGAATGGCACTCAGTAGGGCGAGGCGGCGCATGATGACTCCTTCAGGGCACGGGACTGGCGCGCTGGCGACGCCAGCGCGGCTCATTCCAGTCTAGGGCGGGGTCCGCCACCTGCAAGGCGTCTTTGACGGACATCACGAAACGGTCTCGATCGCCGCAAAGTCAGACCTGGCCGAAATGATACAAAAACAACATGTACCGAGAGTTTTTTGTATCGAATTGTATTCCTGGCCGCCCAGCTGCCCCGGTCTTCCGTTCAGCGTAAGTGTTGGTTTCCCCCTACGCCCCCCTGCATCCGCTTGACTTTACCGAGCGGCGGCGGGATATTGTTGTTTTACGGAAATTTCTTGAGATTGTAAGCAATCGTGTACGCCCTTGTCATCGTTAAGCCTGCATGTAGAATAAATAACATCCAGTGCGGCAAGTTCGCGTGCATAGGGCGTCGCCTGCCGCCCGGCTCCGCCGGCCGTTCGCCAGCATCGTCGCGCCATCCGGGGGCGCCACGCATTGAACACCACCCATTGAACGCCAGCCTCCGGTGGAGGCGGTAATAAGGAAGCCAGCATGAACACCGAGCATTCGCATCCACGCATCCATCCGGGCACCGTCGACCGCAGCAATCCGAACGCGCCGAAGCGCACTTTCGCAAAGAGCATCGTGTCGAACAGCCGCCGCCTGCGCCAGCGGGTCGGCGTCGCCGTCAGCCTGTGCCTCGGCCTGGCGGCAATCGTCATCGCCCTCGAATAAGAACGAAGGCCGCGGGCCGCCAGGCCCGCGGCCTTGCCGTCAGAACTCTTCCCAGCCCTCGGTCGCTTCCGCCTTGCGCGTCGCGGCCTCCTTGCGGGCCGGCGCCCGGGCGGCCGCCTTCGGCGGCTTCATCGTTATCGCGCCCGCTGCCTTCGCCGGACGCGCCGTAGCGGCCGCTGCAGGTGCCGCCTGCGCATCGAGCCGGAAAATCCCGACCGCCTGCGCCAGCTCCGCCGCTTCCTGCTGCAGCGACTGCGCCGCGGCCGAGGCCTGCTCGACCAGTGCCGCGTTCTGCTGCGTCACCTCGTCCATCTGCGCCACGGCGTCATTGATCTGTTCGATACCTGCGGTCTGCTCCTGGCTCGCGGCCGTGATCTCGGCCATGATGTCGGTCACGCGGCCGACGCTCTGCACGATGTCCGCCATGGTCGCACCGGCCTGGTCGACCAGCATCGAACCGTGTTGCACTTTCTCGACCGAATCGTCGATCAGCGCCTTGATCTCCTTGGCTGCCGCCGCGCTGCGCTGGGCGAGGTTGCGCACTTCGCCCGCGACCACGGCGAAGCCGCGGCCCTGCTCGCCCGCGCGCGCCGCTTCCACGGCCGCGTTCAGGGCGAGGATATTGGTCTGGAAGGCGATGCCGTCGATGACCGAGATGATGTCGACGATGCGGGTCGCCGAGTGGTTGATCGCCCCCATCGTGGCCACCACCTGCTCGACCACGGCGCCGCCCTTGCCCGCCACTTGCTGGGCCGACGCCGCCAGCGCATTGGCCTGGCGCGCATTGTCGGCGTTCTGCTTGACGGTCGAGGTCAGTTCTTCCATCGACGATGCGGTCTCTTCCAGCGAGCCGGCCTGCTGCTCGGTACGCGCGGACAGGTCGAGGTTGCCGGCGGCAATCTGGCCGGTGGCGGTGGCAATGGTGTCGGTGCCGCCGCGCACGCGGGTGACGATCTGCACCAGCGACGTATTCATGTCCCGCAGCGCCATCAACAGGCGGCCGGTCTCGTCCTGCGAGTTCACCTCGATCTTGCGGGTCAGGTCGCCCGCGGCGACGGCACCGGCGATCTCGACGGCCTGCTCGAGCGGGCGCACGATCGCGCGCACCAGCATCCAGCCCACCACGGCGGCCATCAGGAGGCCGAATGCCAGACCGGCCAGGCAGACCAGGCGCACGGTCTCATAGGTCCGTTGCGAGCGCTCGTAGTCGGCCTTCGCCACGCGCTGCTGCAGCTCGATCAGCTGGCTGCCATACGCGTCGACCGGCTGGAACAGGCGGGTCATCGGCCCCGCCACCTGAGCTGCCGCCTGCGCCGTGTCGCCGCTGCGCACGGACTCGATCGCGGGCAGCAGGCCCTGGGCCAGGAATGCCTTGCGCGCCTCGACGAACTTCGCCACCAGCGCCGCCTCCTCCTCGGTCAGCTTGGTCTGTTCGTAAGCCTTCCAGGTGCTCGATACGGTCGCAATATTTGCCTCTACTTGGGACATCAGCGCACGGCGCTGCGTATCGTCGATCATCTGGCTGGCCTTCGCAAGGAGCAACTGGTTGGTGGTTATCAATTGCATGACGCGGCCAAGCTGGCCCAAGGGAACGGCACGGTCATCATGCATGCTCTTCATGTCGGCATTGGCGAGGCTCAGGTTATAGATGCCGATGACGGCGCCCGCCACCAGTTCGGCGGCCAGGAAGGCGATGACGAAAATGAGTCGGGTCTTGATGGTGAGATGTTTGAACATGATGGGCTCGGAAAGGGGTGGCCTGTGCATTGAAATACAGCAATAGATTACTACCCAGTACGCATTACAGCTGGACCAAAGGCATCTTTCATAGGTGGACGTCGCAACGGAACCACAAAGTCTTGGCAACCCGCTATCGTTCGTGATCGGCCCGACAATACTGACCGCCTCGGCGTTAATGCCGGTTTGCCTATAGAATGCTGCGATTGATTTCCACAGCGCATTAGCTGCCTTGCACAGACTCCGATGAACTTTCCTGTCCTGATCAACCTGACGCTCGCCCTGGCCGTGTGCGTCCTGCTCTACCGCCTGCAGGCGAACCACGTCTCCTTCACCAAGCGCGTGTTCACCGGCCTGGGCCTGGGTGTCGTGCTGGGGGCGGCCATGCAGGCCTTCTACGGCGCCGGGTCGCCCGAGGTCGGCGGCACCAATGCCTGGCTGGACGTGGTCGGCAGCGGCTACGTGAAGCTGCTCCAGATGATCGTGATTCCCCTGATCATGGTCTCGATCGTGCAGGCCATCCTCAAGCTGCGCAATGCGGCCTCGCTCGGCACCATCAGCACGCTGACGATCGGCATCCTGATCGCCACCACGATCGTGGCGGCCGCCATCGGCATCCTGATGGCCAAGCTGTTCGGCCTGAGCGCGGTCGGACTGACGGCCTCCACCGCCGAAGTGGCGCGCGGTGAATATCTGCAGGGCAACCTGGCCGCCGCGAAAGAGATTTCGCTGCCGAGCATGCTGCTGTCCTTCATCCCGGCCAATCCGTTCCTGGACATGACCGGCGCGCGCAAGACCTCGACCATCGCGGTGGTGGTGTTCTCGATCTTCATCGGCATCTCGGCCACCGGCATCGCCGGCAAGAAACCCGAGGTGTTCCAGTCCTTCAGCGACTTCGTGCACGTGGCCCACGTGATCGTGATGCGCATGGTCACCCTGGTGCTGCGCCTGACGCCCTTCGGCGTGTTCGCCCTGATGGCCAAGATGGTGGCCGGCTCGAGCCTGCAGGACATCCTCAGCCTGGCCAGCTTCGTCGCCGCCTCCTATTGCGCGCTGGCCCTGATGTTCCTGGTGCACCTGCTGCTGGTCGCGGGCAGCGGCCTGAACCCGCTGCGCTTCGTCGCCAAGATCTTCCCGGTGCTCGCCTTCGCCTTCAGCTCGCGCACCAGCGCCGGCAGCATCCCGATGAGCGTGGCGACCCAGACCGCGCGCCTGGGCACCCCGGAAGGCATTGCCAACTTCGCCGCCTCCTTCGGCGCCACCATCGGCCAGAACGGCTGCGCCGGCATCTACCCGGCCATGCTGGCGGTGATGATCGCGCCGACCGTCGGCATCGACCCGTTCGCCGCGTCCTTCCTGCTGCCGCTGCTGGCCATCGTCGCCTTCGGTTCGATCGGCGTGGCCGGCGTCGGCGGCGGCGCCACCTTTGCCGCACTGATCGTGCTGTCGGCGATGGACTTGCCGGTGGCGCTGGCGGGCCTGCTGATTTCAGTGGAACCATTGATCGACATGGGCCGCACCGCGCTCAACGTCAGCGGCTCGATCACGGCCGGCACGGTCACCAGCCGCCTGCTCGGACAGACTGATTTGCGCGTGTTTCATAGCGACGCGGAAATCAATTTAGATAGCGAATCGCAAGCCGTGTAAGAGGGTTCCGACGCTGCGGCGAGCCTGTCCGGAAAGCCTGCAATCGTGCGCTTTCCGCCCGTAGAATCCGTCTATGATGCCGTCATGTCAATATCGAAGACGGGCTGGTGATGGAACAAAAGTGGCCACAGGAAGTCTGGCTGGTCAGGCATGGACAAAGCGCCGGCAACGTCGCGCGTGACCTCGCGGAAGCTGCCGCCGGCCACCGCATCGACATCGCCCATCGCGACGTCGACGTGCCCCTGTCCGAGCTGGGCGAGCGCCAGTCCCAGGCCCTCGGTTCCTGGTTCGCCTCCCTGCCGCCCGAGCAGCAACCGACCGTGGTGCTGCATTCGCCCTATGTGCGCGCCGCCGAGACCGCCAACATCCTGGTGCAGCGCCTGGATCCGACGCGCCGCAGCCAGCTGGTCGTCGAATCCGACGAGCGCCTGCGCGAGAAAGAGTTCGGCATCCTCGACCGCCTCACCACCTACGGCATCGCCCACCACCATCCGGAGCTGTACGAACAACGCCAGCACGTCGGCAAATTCTATTTCCGCCCGCCCGGCGGCGAGAGCTGGTGCGACGTCATCCTGCGCCTGCGCAGTGTGGTCGACACCCTGAACCGCGAGTTCTGCCGCGAGCGCGTGCTGATCGTCGCGCACCAGGTTACGGTGAATTGCTTCCGCTACCTGTTCGAGCGTCTCGACGAAAAGACCATCCTCGATTTCGACCGCGCCGGCGACGTGCCCAACTGCTCGGTCACGTCCTACGAATACGATCCCGGGCTCGGCAAGGGCGGGCACCTGGCCCTGCGCCTGGTTAACTTCGTCGCGCCGCTCGAAGCGACCGGCACCCCCGTCACCGCCAGCAAGGACCTGCCTGCCGCACCGAAGGCCTGATTCCCCATGACTACCCTGACTCGCGCCACTGCCGTGCATGACGTCGACACAGCCCTGCTGCGCAGCTGGCCGGTGCCGATGCCCGCCGTCGAAGGCGACAAGGAAATCCGCGGCCACGTGCTCGTCGTCGGCGGCTCCTGCGAGATGCCGGGCGCCGTCATCCTGGCCGCCACCGCCGCGCTGCGCGCGGGCGCGGGCAAGCTCACCATCGCCACCGGACAGAGCGTGGCCCAGCTGGTGGCGCTGGCCATGCCCGAGGCGCGCGTCATCGGCCTGCGCGAACACGCGAGCAATGGCTTCAGCATCGAGGCCGTCGCCGCGCTCGACCCGCTCGCCGAGCGCATCGACGCGGTGCTGGTCGGGCCGGGCATGCGCGACGAGCCGGCCACCGCCGCGCTGGTGCATGCGCTGCTGCCGGGCCTGGAGGCGGCCGGCACCAGCGTCGTGCTCGATGCCTGCGCGATGGGCGCAATGCTGCATCCACCCGCCGATTGGCCGCAAGGCATGCCCTGGCGCTTCGGGCGTCCCGTGATCCTCACGCCCCATGCGGGCGAGATGGCGCACCTGACCGGCATCGCCAAGGAAGACATCAACGCCCTGCCCGACCCGCGCGCGCTGGACGCGGCGCGCGCCTGGAATGCGGTCGTCGCATTAAAAGGCGCGCGCACTGTCATCGCCAGCGCGGATGGAACGTTGTACCAGCATGAAGGCGGCAACGTGGGCCTGGCCATCTCCGGATCCGGCGACGTGCTGGCGGGGATCATCGCCGGCCTGGCCGCCCGCGGTGCGCCGCTGGACCAGGCCGCCTGCTGGGGCGTGGCGCTGCATGCGCGGGCCGGCGAACGCCTCGCCGAGCGCATGGGCACACTCGGTTATCTGGCGCGGGAGATATCGCAGGAAATACCCGCGCTGTTGGAACAGATCGCAGGCAATGATGCCGGCGACAATCAGACCACCCGGCAGCCGCCGGTGGGCTGGGGGGCGGGCAGTACGCTTGAACTCCAGCATTCCGCAACTTAGCGCGGAATCGAGTACGACAGGATGCGATCCGACGATCGGATTCGTGCACTGACCGGGGCCGCGTGTTGCGTCGGTTCCCTGATGGTTCCACTGCTGGGTTTCCGAACCCTCGGAGGACCTGACCTGGCGCCGCAGCCGGCCCAAGGCCTCACCTGGGCACTGCGGCACAAGATAGACGTGAACGAGGAGTTTAAACAATGAAAGCACTGACTCAAGCACCAAAAATCCTGCTGACTGCTGCCGTGTTGGCCTCCCTGCTGGGCGCCTGCCGCAAGAACGAGCCGGCGACCGACACCACGACCACCACGCCGGACACCTCGGCCACCGCGCCGAGCACCACCTCGGGCGCCACCGGCACCACGGGTGACACCGGCACCGGTGCAACCGGCACCGGCACCACCGGCGCCACCGGCACCACCACCGATCCGACGATGACCACGCCGCCGACCGGCACCAGCACCGATCCGGCAACGACGCCGCCGCCGACCGGTACCGACACGACCCCGCCGACCGGCACCGGCGCCACCTCGGGCACCTCGGGCACCACCGGCACCACCGGCACCGGCACCACCCCGCCGACCAGCGGCCGCTGATCGGCCATCCGCCAGGCAAGGAACGGAGTCCGCGCTGCGGGCTCCGGGACTTCCGGTCCTGCCGGAAGCCTGGTTTCCTGCCCTTGTTGTATCGGCGATCGCCAGCCCGGCAGGGCTGGCTTTGTCGTTTTTTGCGCTAGCTTCTCAGCCTCTCCTTCTTCTTTCCCGCATTAAAAAAGCCAGCCCGAAGGCTGGCTCTTGCAGATGCTCGCTGCTGCCTGCTTATGCCGGCTGCACCGCCCTGCGTCCGGTCACGAAGCGGCCGGCGCGCACGATGCTGCGGAAGATCAGGCGCACGAAGGTCAGTGCCAGGATCGCCTCGACGAAGGTCACCAGGAAGGCCAGCGCCGGGTTGTAGCGGCCGGCACGGCGATTGAACTTCGCAAACATGCGGTCGCGGGCGATCTCGATGCTGTCGTAGAAGGTCGGCACCACCAGCAGGGTCAGGAAGGTCGAGGTGATGGTACCGCCGATGATCGCGATGGCCAGCGGCTGGTAGAACTGGCCGGCGTCACCCAGGGCCAGCGCCACCGGCAGCATGCCGGCGATCAGCGCGAAGGTGGTCATCAGGATCGGACGCAGGCGCTTGCGGCCGGCCTGCATCAGCGCGTCTTCACGGTCCATCCCCTCCTTCTCCAGGGCGCGGGCAGCGTCCAGCAGCAGGATCGCGTTCTTCGCCACCAGGCCCATCAGCATGATGACGCCGATCAGGCTCATCAGGTTGAGGGTGTTGTTGGTCATCAGCAGGGCCAGCACCACGCCGATCAGCGACAGCGGCAGCGACAGCATCACGCCGATCGGTGCGGTGAAGGAGCCGAACTGCATCACCAGGATCAGGTACATCAGGCCGATACCCGAGATCAGCGAGATGCCCATCGCGGTGAACACTTCCTGCTGGTCCTGGCCGGCGCCGCCCAGCTGCAGGCCATAGCCCGGCGGGAAGTCGAAGCTCTTGGCCAGCTTCATGGCGTCGGCGGTCACTTCACCCGGCGAACGGCCCTGGGCGTTGGCCGAGACGGTGATCATGCGCTCGCCGTTCTTGTGGCGAATCGCGGCCGGGCCCTTGCCCATGGTGATGCTGGCAATCTGCTCCAGCGGCACCATCATGCCGGTGCCCTGCACCGCGATCGGCAGGCGCTCGATGCTGTCGGTGTTGACGCGGTCGTCCGGATGCAGGCGCACGGCGACGTCGCGGGTCTCGCTGCTCGGATCGACCCAGTCGCCCACCTCGATGCCGGCGAAGGCCACGCGCAGCGACTGGGCGGCGTCGTTGATCGAGATGCCCATGGCGTTGGCCAGGCCGCGGTCGAGCACGATCTGCAGCTCGTTCTTCGGATCCTGCTCCGACAGGGTGACGTCGACGGCGCCCGGGACCTGGCGCAGCTTCTCCATGTAGGCGGTGGTCAGTTCCATCAGCTTGCGCGAATCCGGGCCGGTGAACTGGATCTGGACCGGCTTGCCGCCGCCGTTCAGGTCGTCGATGACGACGTATTCGGCGCCGACCAGGCGGCCGACCTTCTCGCGCAGTTCGGTCGCGATATCCGCACCGCTGCGCTTGCGCTCGCTGCGCTTGCCGATGTCGACGTAGATACGGCCGCCGCCGGTATTCGCATTGCTGTTGGTGTCCTTGACTTCAGGAATCGCACGGGCCAGCTCGGCCGCCGCCTCGACCTTGCGGCGCGCATATTCCACGCTCGACGAGGCCGGCACGCGGATTTCCACCATCAGGGTGCCCTGGTCGGATTTCGGCAGGAAGCTCGAACCGCCGAACTTGCCCTGCAGGACGATCGCGCCGACGAAGCTGGCGACGGCGATGGCGGCCATCCACTTGCGGTGGTGCAGCGCCCAGGCGATCACGCGGCTGTAGCGGTCGGCCTGGTGGTCGAACCAGACGTTGAAGCGGTCCAGCATCTTGCCGATGCCCTTCTTCTGGATCTTGTGGTGGTCGACCGGGTCGCCCCAGTAGGCCGACAGCATCGGGTCGAGGGTGAAGGAGATGAACAGCGACACGATCACCGAGCAGGTCACGGTCAGGGCGAACGGACCGAACCATTGTCCGGACATGCCCGGCATGAAGGCGACCGGGATGAACACGGCCATGATCGAGAAGGTGGTCGCGGCCACGGCCATGCCGATCTCGGCAGTGCCTTCGAGGGCCGCGGTGCGGCGGTCGGAACCCAGTTCCATGTGGCGCACGATGTTTTCACGCACGACGATCGCATCGTCGATCAGCACGCCGATCGCCAGCGACAGGCCGAGCAGGGTCATGAAGTTCAGGGTGAAGCCGCACAGCCAGACCGCGATGAAGGCGGCCAGGACCGAGGTCGGCAGCGACAGCGCGGTGATCAGGGTCGAACGCCAGGAGTTCAGGAAGACGTAGACGACGAAGATGGTCAGGATCGCGCCCAGCACCAGGGATTCGATCACGTTGTTCAGGCTCATCTGGGCGTCTTCGCCGCCGTCGCGCACGACTTCCAGCTTGGTGCCCTGCGGCAGTTCCTTCTGGGTCTCTTCGACGACCTGGTGCACCTTCTTGGCCAGCGACACGGTCGAGGCGTCGCGCGAACGCGAAATCTGGATGCCCACGTTCGGTTTGCCGCTGCGGATCGACAGGCTGTTGACGTCGGCGTAGCCGTCCTTGATCTCGGCCACCTGGTTCAGGCGCACGATCTGGTCGCCGTTGCGCTTGACCACGACTTGCGAGAAATCTTCCGGACGCTCGATGCGGCCGACCAGGCGGATGCCCTTCTCGTCCAGCTCGCTGCGCAGCTTGCCCACCGGTGCATTGGTGTTCTGGGTACGCAGGGCATTGGTCACGTCCGAAGCCGACACGTTGAACTCACGCATCTTTTCGGCGCGCAGCAGGACCGACAGTTCGCGGCGCAGGGCGCCGTTCACGTTCACGGTCGAGACGCCGTCGATGGCGCGGAATTTATCGGCCAGCACGTCTTCGGCGTAGCGCGAGATTTCCGCGTGGCTCTGTGCGCTCGAGGACAGGGCCAGCGACATCACCGGCTCGGAGGCCGGGTCGACGCGGCGCAGGATCGGCTCGCGCATCTCGACCGGGAGCTTGTAGCGCACCGCGGCAATGGCGTTGCGGACGTCGTCCGAGGCTTCGATCAGGTTGCGGTCGAAGTCGAATTCCATCCAGATCGAGGCGCCGCCTTCGTAGGAGTTGGAATTGACTTCGGTGACGCCCTGGATCGCCAGCATCTGCTTCTCGATGCGGTTGGTGATCTCGCGCTCGGCGGTCTCGGGCGAGGCGCCCGGATACGGGATGTCGACCACGATGATCGGCACTTCGACGTCCGGGTTCTGGTTGACCTTCAGCTTGGACAGGGCCAGCAGGCCCATGGCCATCATCGCCACGATCAGCACGACCGTGGCGACGGGTTTCTTGACACTGAAATTAGAGAGGAACATTGTTGTTTTCCTTATTTGCCCTGGACCGGCGCTGCGCTGGCAACGCGGGCGGTCGGCATCTCGACCTTCTGGCCGTCCTTCAGGTTCGAGGTCGGGGCGCGCAGCACGACGTCGCCGGCGGCCAGGCCCTGCTTGATCTCGACGTTGCCGGTGCGCGGATCGCGGGCGCCGACCACCAGGTTGACCTGGGACAGGGTCTTGTCCTTGATGCGCCAGGTGTAGGCCTTGTCGCCGGCCTTCACCACGGCCGCTTCCGGCAGCATCAGGGCGCTCGTGCTGGCGGCGTCGATGCGTCCTTCGGCGTACAGGCCGGCCACCTTCGGCTGGGCCTTGTCGGCGAACTCGACCAGCACCTCGACCTGGCGGGTGACGGCATTGGCGGCCGGGTCGATGCGCTTGACGACGCCGGCGAACTGCTGCTCGCCATAGCCGTTGACGCGGAAGTTGACCTTCTGGCCGACCTTCACGGTGCCGACCGAGTCGGCCGAGACGCGGCCTTCGAAGCGCATGCTGTTCGGATCGATGACCTTGACCAGTTCCTTGCCGACGTTGGCGGTGTCGCCGGCCGAGACCTTGCGTTCGGAGACGATGCCGTCGAAGGGTGCGCGCACGACCGTGCGCGAGCTCATCTGGCGTGCGGTGGCGGCGCGGCTCTTGGCGGCGGACAGCTCGCTCTGGGCACTGTTGCGGCGCACTTCGGCTTCGTCCAGGCCGACGGCCGAGGTCATGCCGGACGCGCGCAGGGTCTTCATGCGCTCGAGCTGGCGGTTGGCCTGGTCCAGGGCCTGGCCGGCGGCGCGCACGGCTTCGTTGGCCGACAGCACGCTGTCGCGGATCGCGGTTTCATCGAGGCGCACCAGCACGTCGCCGCGCTTGACCTGCTCGCCATTCTCTTTCAGGACCTGCAGCACCACGGCCGAGACTTCGGCGCGCAGGTCGGCCTTGCGTTCCGGCTGGATCGAGCCGGTGACCACCGGGCCGCTGCTCAGGGTGTCGCTCTGGACGGTCAGCACGTCTTCGGGTGCGACCTGCAGCTGCGTAGGGCGCTTGTCCTTGGGGCCATCCTTGGCGCCGGCCTGGGCTGTTTCCTGACCTGGCTTGGCAGGCTCCTTGGCCTCCTTGCTGCAGGCGGCGAGCGCCGAGGCGATGGCAAGGACGAGTAGTGTTTTGCGCAGCATTTGGTTCTCCAGAGAGTGGACTCAGTGATTATTCTTGTAAAAGCCGGATATAGACAGCCAGCGCGCAGTATCAAGTAGTGTCCTGCCAACTTCAAGTGACGACTCTGCGTACTGCGGAAATCGAGGGATGAAATGCGGTATTTCGCGATGAGCTGCATTTCAGACGGACTGAAATGCGCCCGATTTCAGCCGAAGATGGCGTGGACCAGGAAGCCCATCCCGATGCCGGTGGCGATGCCGCCGCCGATCTCCACCAGGGTATGGCCCATGCGCTCGCGCAGGACGATGTGCCCGACAGTGTCGCACGCCAGCCTGTTGATGGCCGCCGCCTGGCGGCCCACGTGCTGGCGCAGGCTGTTCGCGTCGATCATCACGATGAAGGCGAGCGTCACCGCGACCCCGAACGCCGGATGGCCGATCCCTTCGCGCAGCGCGATCAGGGTGGCCATGCTGGTGACGACGGAGCTGTGGTTGCTGGGGAAGCCGCCGTTGCCCACCAGGTTGAACGCCCAGCGGCGCTGGCGCACGCTGGTAATCAGGAACTTGATCGGACCGACCACCATCCAGGTCAGCACGGGTGTTACGAGGTATGCAAAATCCATGTCGAAATCCAGGTGCTTGTTTAAGCTGAGTTGATGCCGGGCGGAATTATCTCAGAAGCAAGCCCACAGGGACACAAATACCGCGATGAATCAAGGACATCCGTAGCGCCGCCGCACCACCTGGAACGCTAATATTCACTCAACTAGATCAGATAGACAAGGGGGCGGTATGCGGCATTTCCGGTTGTCGATCGCGGTAACGGTCATCCTGATGGGCGTCGCCGGCTGGTGGGGCTACGAGCACCGCGGGCTGCCGGGACTGCTGCAGGCGCTCTGGATCACGGCCGTGCTGGGCGTGCTCGAAGTGTCGCTTTCTTTCGACAACGCGGTCGTCAACGCCTCGGTCCTGCGCGGCTGGAACGAATTCTGGCGCAAGCTCTTCCTGACGGTCGGCATCCTGGTGGCCGTGTTCGGCATGCGTCTGCTGTTCCCCCTCGTCATCGTCTCCGCGGCGACCGGGCTCGGCCTGGTCGAGGTCTGGCACCTGGCGATCGACAACCCGAGGGAATATTCGCGCCACCTGACCGAAAAGCACGCCGAGGTGGCGGCCTTCGGCGGCGCCTTCCTGATGCTGGTCTTCCTGAACTTCCTGTTCGACCAGGAAAAAGAACTGCACTGGCTCGGCTGGATCGAGGAAAAGGTCGGCAAGTACGGCACCGAGGGCCTGGCCATCATGCTGACCCTGCTGGCGGTCTGCGGCGCCATGTACCTGATGCCGCCGGTGCGCAAGCTGCCTGTGCTGGTCGCCGGGGTCACCGGCGTGCTGATCTACATCGGCGTGCAATGGCTCAGCGGCCTGCTCGAGAAGGAAGAAGACGACCCGGCGGTGGGCAAGATGATCGCCCAGGGCAGCATCGGCGGCTTCCTCTACCTGGAAGTGCTGGACGCCTCGTTCAGCTTCGACGGCGTGATCGGGGCCTTCGCCATCACCAACGACGTCGTGATCATCATGCTGGGCCTGGCGATCGGCGCCATGTTCGTGCGCTCGATGACGGTGTTCCTGGTCTACAAGGGCACGCTGGAAGAGTTCGTGTTCCTGGAGCACGGGGCGCACTACGCGATCGGCATCCTGGCCCTGATCATGTTTGCCAGCGTCCACTACCACATCCCCGAATGGTTCACCGGACTGTCGGGGCTGGCCTTCATCCTGGTGTCGCTGTGGTCCTCGGTACGCTACCGGCGCCGCACGGAGGCGCGCGAGCATGCGTCCGGCTAGCCCGCACGGGTTTGCGATTTGGCCCGCCCGTGGCAGAATGGGCGCGGCCGCCCTGCTGCCATCCTGACAACTTGATTGAATACCATGCCCAAGACCATGCCGAAACGCGCTACCGCCCTCCTCCTCTCCGCCCTCGCCGCCATCGTGGTGCTGTTCGCGCTGTACACCTGGTTTACGCTGAGTTGGTCGTATTCGGAAGGCGAACGGGCGGGCTACCTGCAGAAGTTCTCGAAGAAGGGCTGGCTGTGCAAGACCTGGGAAGGCGAAATCCTGCTGTCGAGCATGCCGGGAGCGATTCCGGAACGCTTCGCCTTCACCGTGCGCGACGAGGCGGTGGTGAAGCAGTTGCAGAAAGGGATGGGACAGCGGGTGCAGATCACCTATGAACAGCACGTGGGGATCCCGACCTCGTGCTTTGGCGAGACCGAGTATTTTGCGACCAGGGCCTCGACGGGGCCGGTGAACCCGGTGGCGCCGAGTGAGGTGCCGGCCGCCCAGTAATACCTCGCGCGTATCACCAAGCACCAGTGATATGCGCGACATATCACCGGTGCGCGACAATCACTCTTCGCTTTTCCTCTGATTGAGGATCACGTCCGCCAAACGCGTCGCCGCCTGCGACGCCGAGGCCGGCGGCATCTGCTTGAACCGCCCCAGCACCTCGCGCGTGATGTTCACCGAGGCCACGCGGTGCGCGGCTTCCGCCTTGCGCTCGCCGATCGCACGCTCGCTTGCCGCCAGCTCCTGCGTATGGTCTTCGTAGCGCTGCGCTTCCAGGTCGGCCAGCTCCTTGCGGGCATCCGCCATGCGCTGGGTCGCCTCGGCCGCCTTGCGCTGCATGTCGGCGTGGCGCTGGGCGTGTTCCAGCAGGGCGCGCTGGGCTTCGCGCTTCTCGACCGCCGCCTGCAGGGCGGCCTGTTCCACCGTTTCGCGTTCGCGCGCCAGGCGGGCCTGCTCTTCCTCGGCCACGGCGCGCGCCTGCGCGGCCTGGGCCGCAGCATGCTCCGAGGCCAGGCGCGCGGCGGCCGCCTCGTTGGCGCGCGCATCCGATTGCGCCTGCTGGCGCTGGGCGGCCAGCTTGCGCTCGACCAGGGCCAGCGATTCGCGCGCCGCTTCCGCCGCCAGGCGCTCCTCGGTCAGCGCCGCTTCGCTCAGCTCCCGCCGGCGCCGCTCGACTTCGGCACGTTCGGCCTGCACCTGGGCCAGCTCGGCCGCACGGCGCGCCTGGGCCTGCTGGGCGGCCGCGGCGGCCTCGGCATGCTCGGCTTCCTCGATCGCGGAACGGGCCTGCGCCCGCTGTGCCTCCAGGGCGGCCTGCTGCGCGGCCTCCAGGCGGCGCTCGGCCTCGCGCTGTTCGCGCAGCTGCGCCGCCGTTTCAGCGTCGGCCTGGGCGCGCGCTTCGGCAACGCGCGCCAGTGCGTGCTCGGCCTGCAGGCGCTCCTGTTCGCGCGCCAGCGCCGTTTCTTCGGCGGCGGCGCGTTCGCGTTCGGCCTGGGCCAGGCGCTCGGCCTGCTCGGCGCGCAGCCGCGCCGCCGCCAAGGCCTGCTGCTCGGCCTGGGCCTGCTCGCGCACGGCCGCCATCGCCGCTTCGGCGAGCGCGTTTTCCTGGGCCTTGGCATCGGCCGCGGCCCGCATCAGGGCGGCACGCTCTTCCAGCAAGGCCCGTTCGCGTCCTTCCTGTTCGGCCTGACGCAGGGCCGCCTGCGCAGCCGCCTCGTCGGCCGCGGCGCGCTCGCGCGCCTGGCTGGCCGCGACCGCTTCGGCCTCCGCCCGGGCCTCTACCAGCCCGCTCGCCTCTTCCTCGGCGCGGGCGCGTTCTTCAGCAACCGCGCGCAGCCTGCGGTCGGCCTCGATGCGCGCCTCGGTCGCCGCCAGGATGCGGGTCTCGGCCTCGCGCCTGGCCTCGGCGCCGGCGGCGGCCATCTGCTCCAGGCGTTCGCGGTGGGTGGCGGCGTCGCGCAATTCCTTCTCGGTCTGCAGGCGCATGCGCAGCGACTGGGCCGCCACGCGCTCGGACTCGGCCTGGGCCAGCGCGATCGCCTCGCGCTCCTGTTCGATATGGGCCAGGGCGCGCGCTTCTTCCAGCGCGCGCGCCTCGGCCGCGGCGCGGGCAAAGCTCGCTGACAGCGCCACCTGGTCGGCGCGCTCGCGCTGCTGGGTCAGTTCCAGCGCCTCGGCCTCGGCCTCGGCCAGCTTCTCGGCGGTCTGGCGGGCGGCGCGTTCGGCCCGCTCGCGCTCGCGCGCCAGGATCGCCACGCGCGCGTCGGCGCTGGCGTTGTGCAGCACTTCTTCCTTGGCCGCCTCGACCGCCGCCATGCGCTCGGCCGCCTGCAGGCGCGCCTGCCCGGTCTGCAGCAGCAGTTCCTCGGCGGCCTTGGCCGCCTGGGCCGCCATCTCGGCCTGGGCTTCCACCTGGGCGGTGGCGCGGCGGCGCGCTTCTTCTTCGAGGCGCCCACGGGCCTCGGCCGCCATCCGGGTCTCGGTTTCCGACTGCACCCGGGCGCGCAGCTCGACGGTCTCCTGGCGGATCGCCTCCAGGCGTTCGTTCGAGGCCTGGGCGGCGGCACGCAGCGACTCCAGACGCTCGCGGTTGGCGGCGATCGCTTCTTCGGAAGCCTGGGCGCTGGCCAGTGCCGCGGCAGTCGCGGCCGCGTCCATGGCGGCGCGCTCCTCGGCCAGCGAGCGGGCGCGCGCCTCGGCGTGGGCGCGGCTTTCGGCGGCGACCTTGGCTTTGGCCTCGGCTTCGACGCGGGCGATGCCTTCGTGGATCTCGTGCATTTCCATCGGTCCGCGCCCGGCAGGCTCCGGCACGACGCTGCCCGCATGGGCCGTGCGCGGCTGCGCAAGGTCGATCGTGAAGTCGGTGTCGTCGGGCTCGGGCTTGATGGGTTCCATGGTCGTTCTCAGTGGTGCACGCAGGATGCGTTCAGCCGATTATCCGGGAAATCGCGCGCGCGCGTCACGCCGAACTGAACGGCAAAAGCGCGGCAATTCCTGCTATACCTGCCACAGCGGCGGCTCATCCATCAGCGCCACCTGCTCGCGCAGCTCGAGGATGCGGTCCTGCCAGTAGCGCTGGGTGTTGAACCAGGGGAAGGCCGCCGGGAAGGCCGGGTCGTCCCAGCGCATCGCCAGCCAGGCCGAATAATGGATCAGGCGCAGGGTGCGCAGCGCCTCGACCAGGTAGAGCTGGCGCGGGTGGAATTCGCAGAAGTCCTCGTAGCCGGCCAGCACGTCGGCCATCTGGCCCACCATTTCCTGGCGCTCGCCGGACAGCAGCATCCACAGGTCCTGCACCGCCGGCCCCATGCGGCTGTCGTCGAAGTCGACGAAATGCGGGCCGTCCGGGGTCCACAGCACATTGCCGCCGTGGCAGTCGCCGTGCAGGCGCAGCAGCGGCAGCTCGCCGGCCCGCTCATAGCAGCGCGCCACGCCCTCCAGCGCCTGCTCGACCACGCTGGCCCAGGTGGCGGCCAGCTCGGGCGGAATGAAGCCGTGCGTGCGCAGGTAATCGTAGGGATCGCGCCCGAAGGTCCGTGGATCGAGCGCGGGCCGCTGCGCGTAGGGCCGGATGGCGCCGACGGCATGGATGCGGCCGATGAAGCGCCCCATCCATTCGAGGGTATCGGAATCGCCCAGCTCCGGCGCCCGCCCGCCGCGGCGCGGGAACACCGCGAAGCGGTAGCCGGCAAAATTGTGCAGGCTGCGGCCGTCGATGACGCTGGCCGGCACCACCGGGATTTCCCGTTCCGCCAGCTCGGCCACGAAGGCGTGCTCCTCGAGGATCGCCGCATCGCTCCAGCGCTCCGGGCGGTAGAACTTGACGACCACCGGCGGCCCCTCTTCCAGGCCGACCTGGTAGACGCGGTTCTCGTAGCTGTTCAGGGCCAGCAGGCGGCCGTCGCCGTACAGGCCGACACTCTCGACGGCCTCCAGCACCGCTTGCGGATCGAGCCGTGCGAACGGATGGGCTTGCGGGTTTGCTTCAGTAGACGAATGATCCATGTGCGCATTGTATCCGGCGGCGCTGCGGCGCAGGTTTTCCGTGCTCTCGTCCCGCGCAGGCGTTACACTGGCGCCTTCAAAACGCAACAAGAGCCCCACATGCATCTCGACGAACCCCTCAGCGACAAAGAATTCGACGAACTCGACCAGTTCCTGCTGTCCGACCGCTCCCCCGAGGACGCGATGACGATGGACACCCTGCACGGCTACCTGACCGCGATCGCGATCGGCCCGGAAACCATCATGCCGGCCGAGTGGCTGCCGCGGGTCTGGGGCGAGGACGGCAAGCAGGCGCCGGCCTGGAAGAATCCGAAGGAAGAACAGCGCATCATCAACCTGATCATGCGCTTCATGAACGAAGTGCTGATCACCTTCGAAGCCGCGCCGAAGGAATTCGAGCCGCTGTTCTGCGAGCACGAGATCGACGGCGAGAACCTGATCGACGCCGAAGCCTGGTGCTGGGGCTTCTGGGAAGGCATGGAGCTGCGCCCGGGCTCCTGGGACCCGGTCTGGGATTCCGAAGTGGCCGAACTGATGCGCCCGATCTACCTGCTCGGCGCCGACGAGATCGACGAAACCGAACTGCCGGAAGTCGAAGACCCGCGCAAGGCGCACCAGCTGGCGCTCGAGATCGAAGCCAATATCCCGGCGATCTACCGCTACTGGCTGCCGCAGCGCAAGGGCGCGGTCGAAACGATCAAGCGCGAAGAGCCGAAGGTCGGCCGCAACGACGACTGTCCTTGCGGCAGCGGCAAGAAGTACAAGAAGTGCTGCGGCGCCGAAGCCGGCTAAACCAAAGCAAGGCTGCCTGAAGCGCAAGGCTCAGGCAGCCGACTCCGTCAATCCCAGATCCAGCCCCACCAGGAGGTCGCCGGGCTGCACCATCCCCGCCAGCCTGCCCTCCTCATCCACCACGAACACCTGCTTCGCCCCGTCGTGGAAGCGGCTCAGCAGCGCCGTGACCGGCGCCGCCGCCGTCACGGCGACGAAGTCCGGCTCGACCAGCTGGCCGACGGTCG
The DNA here is from genome assembly GCF_059685865.1 of Telluria sp. ZB4P36. NCBI lineage: Bacteria > Pseudomonadati > Pseudomonadota > Betaproteobacteria > Burkholderiales > Oxalobacteraceae > Telluria > Telluria sp. ZB4P36. The sequence goes on along the minus strand of NZ_JCASIE010000015.1, from coordinate 80,216 downwards.
GCACCGTGTCGCGTCCGAACAGCAGCGCCGTCGCACGGCGCGCGCGCGCGGGCAAGGGCCGGCTGGCGCTGCCGCCGGCCGCCACCAGGCCCGCCATGCTGAGCACCCCGATCGGGCAGCCGGCGGCATCCACCACCGGCAGCGCCGGCACGCCGTGCCGCACCAGCAGCGCACGCGCGGCCGCCAGCGGCATGTCGGGGGTCAGGTTGGCGGGCACGGGATGCGCGAGTTCGCCGCAACTGTGCCGGCGCGCCCGGCGCTCGGCCGCGCGCTGTTCGGTCTCGGCGAAGATCGAGGCCAGGTCGTCACGGCTGACGTCGAGCGTCTCGCCGAAGCTGTCCAGCGCCGCGTCCAGGTCTTCCCTGGCGAAACCCGCCTTTTCCTCGGGCGGACGGGCGGCCGGCTGCACGTGCGGATACGGATGGCCGGACAGCCTGTTCCAGGCCACCGCGCCCAGCACCATCAAGACCGAATTCAGGCCCACCGGCGCCAGCACGACCAGAAACCGGCATCCTGCACCGCCGCCCCGCCCAGCACCGCAGTGACCGCCACCGCCCCGCCGGGCGGATGCAGGCAGCGCAGCGAGGCCATGGCGGCGATCGCCAGTCCGCCGGCCAGGGGTGCCGCCACCAAGGGGTCGGCCGCCTGCGCGCAGGCCACGCCCACCAGGGCCGACAAGATATTCCCGCCGATGACCGGCCAGGGCTGGGCCAGCGGCGCCGCCGGCAGGCAGAACAGGAGCACCGCCGAAGCGGCCATCGGGGCGATCAGGAAAGGCAGCGCGTGGTTGGCGGCCGCACCGAGCGCGGCGCGGCTGATCAGGGCGGTGAGCAGCAGGGAAGCCAGTGCGCCGAGGGCGGCGGAAACCTGGTGGGTCAGCGAAGTGGGGCCGGCGGGGCGCAGGCGCTGCAGCCTTTCTACGAGCGACGGGAACATGGATTCTATTTACAACAATGGAACTTGCCATTACACCACAGCTTGCAAAATCGCGTTTTCCCCCACGGGGCAGTGAGCATTCCCTCAGGCAATCATGTAGGATAGACAATAGTAACAACCAACAACAAGGACCCGCGATGAAAACACTCCAGCAACGAAGCCTTGCCGCCGCGCTTGCCGCGACCTGCTTCGCCGGCGCCGCCATGGCCGCCGCCCCGATGGTGAAGACCCCCGCCCCCGGCTATAGCCGCATCATGCTCGGCCAGTTCGAGATCACCCCGCTGTCGGACGGCACGGTGGACCTGCCGGTTCATGAACTGCTGGCCCAGGATGCGAAGAAGACCAACGCCACCCTGGCCGCGTCCCACCTGAAGTCGCCGCTGGAAACCTCGGACAACGCCTACCTGGTCAATACCGGCAGCAAGCTGGTGCTGATCGACAGCGGCGCCGGCAGCTTGTTCGGCCCGACCCTCGGCAAGCTGGTCGCCAACATGAAGGCCGCCGGCTACAAGCCGGAGCAGGTCGACGAGATCTACATCACCCACTTCCACGGCGACCACGTCGGCGGCCTGGTCAACAACGCGGCCGCCGTGTTCCCGAACGCGGTCGTACGCGCCAACAAGGCGGAGTCGGACTTCTGGCTGAGCCAGGCGAACATGGACAAGGCCAAGGACAAGGACAGCTTCAAGGGCGCCCAGGCCGCGCTCGGCCCGTATGTGAAAGCCGGCCGGTTCAAGCCCTTCGAAGGCAGCGTCGAGCTGGTGCCGGGCATCCGCGCCAACCCGACCGGCGCCCACACCCCGGGCCACACCACCTACCTGGTCGAGAGCGGTGGCCAGAAGCTGCTGGTGATCGGCGACCTGATCCACGTCGCCAGCGTGCAGATGGAAAACCCGGGCGTGACCATCCAGTTCGACAGCGACCAGAAGGCCGCGGCCATCGCGCGCAAGAAGGAATTCGACGCCGCGGCCAAGGGCGGCTATATGATCGGCGGCGCCCACCTGCAGTTCCCGGGCATCGGTTACCTGCGCAGCGAAGGCAAGGGCTACCGCTACATCCCGGTCAACTACACCCAGATGCGCTAAGCCACCCCGGCGCGCAGGCCTGCGCCGACCTCGTCGAGCAGGCGCGCCAGCGCATCGAAGTCGAGCGGCTTGACCAGGTGGTGCTGGAAGCCGGCGTCGCGGGTCTGGTCGCGGTCCTGCTGCTGGCCGTAGCCGGTCACGGCCACCAGCACGGCCGCGGCGGTTTCCGGCTGGGCGCGCAGGCGCCGCGCCAGCTCGCGGCCGTCGATCCCGGGCAGGCCGATGTCGAGCAGGCAGACGTCCGGCACGCTGCCGCGCGCCCGCTCCAGCGCCCGCAGGGATTCGTGCTCGACCACCACCTCGTGCCCCTGCGCGGCCAGCAGCAGGCCGAGCGTCTCGGCCGCATCCACGTTGTCGTCCACCACCAGCACTTTCAGGCCCTGCGGCGTCCCGTCCTGCGCCGCGCCCGCCGGCAGGCCGGCTTCCGGCGCGGCCGCCTCCTGCATCAGCGGCAGGGTGATCACGAAGGTGCTGCCCTTGCCCAGCCCCGGGCTGGAACAGGCGACCGTCCCGCCATGCAGCTCGACCAGGTTGCGCACCAGGGCCAGGCCCAGTCCCAGGCCGCCCTGCGAGCGGTCGGACGAGCGCTCGGCCTGGGTGAACAGGTCGAATACCCTGCCGGTCAGTTCGCGGTCCATGCCGATGCCTGCGTCGCGCACGCCGATCACCAGGGCTTCTGCCCGTACTTCGGCGCGCAGGTCGATGGCGCGGGCTTCCGGCGTGTACTTGGTGGCGTTGCCGAGCACATTGGCCACCACCTGCACCAGGCGCGCCTTGTCGCCTTCCACTTGCGCCCACGAGGGCGGCAGGTGCACCGACAGCCGCTGCTGCCTTGCCTCGATCGCGGGCCTGACCTGCTCCACCGCCTCCTGCACCACCGCGCGCATGCCGACCCGGGCCCGCTCGAGCGTGATCAGGCCGCGGGTGACGCGCGAGACGTCGAGCAGGTCGTCCACCAGGCGCGTCATGTGGCGCACCTGGCGCCCGATGATGTTGCTGCTCTGGCGCACCCGCGCTTCTTCCAGGCGGCCGATGCGCAGCAGCTCGGCGGCGGCGCTGATCGGCGCCAGCGGGTTGCGCAGCTCGTGCGCCAGCATGGCCAGGAACTCGTCCTTGCGGCGGTCGGCCTCGACCAGCTTTTCCTCGGCCAGCTTGCGGTCGGTGATGTCGCGGAAGAAGGAGGCGATGCTGCCGTCCTGCATCGGGTAGGCACGCACTTCGGTCCAGATGGGCTGGCCGTCCGGGTAGGTATGGGCATAGATCGCGGCCGAGGCAAGCCGGGTGCGCATCACCTCGCGGTACATGCGGCCGGCGTCCATGTCGACCGTGTGCGGGAACACTTCCCAGTGGTTGCGCCCGATCACCTCGGCCGCTGACGCGCGGCACAGGCGCAAGCCTTCGGCATTCATCTCGACGATGGTCCAGTCGGCGTCGAACACCGCGAAGCCTTCGGCGATGGTGTCGAAGATGTGGCGGCTGCGGTCGCGTTCCGCGCGCAGCTCGGCCTGGGCACGGGCCGTTTCGGTCGCCGCCCAGGTGCGCTCGGCGACGTCGCGCGCCAGCTGCACGTCGTCCTCGCTCCAGTGGCGCGGTTGCGGGCAGTCGATGCCGAGGCAGGCCGTCAGGCGGCCCAGTTTCACCAGAGGCACCACCAGCAGCGCCCCGATCCGGTCGGCCACGTAGGCGCTGCGGTAGCCCATGGTGCGCACGTCGCGCGCGGTGTCGTGGATGCGCACCACGTCGCCGGCCCGCAGGGCGGCGCCCACGGCCGGACCGAACTCGTCGAGACTGAAGCCGGGCCGGGTGAGTTTGCGTTCGTCGCGGGCCCACCAGCGCGGCACCGCGAAGCGCCCGCTCGCCGGGTTCACTTCGGCATACACCACCCGGCCCGCATGCAGCTCGCCGCCCAGCAGCGCGCTGGCGGTGGCGATCACCTCCTCGCTCGAAGCCAGCGGCCGCAGCGCATCCGACACGGTGAGCTCGAAGGCGGCGCGGCGCTCGGCGGCGACGCGGCGCGTGGTTTCCATCACGGTGCAGAACAGGCCGGCCACCTGGCCGTCGTCGCCGACCAGGGGCGCGTGCGAGAAGGTGAAGGTGGCGCGTTCGGGGTAGCCGCGCCGCATCACGGTCATCGGCATGTCCTCGTAGTACACCGGCTTGCCCGACAGGGCGCGGTCGATCAGCGGCACCATCTCCTTCCAGACCTCGGCCCACAGCTCGCAGAAGCGTTCGCCGAGCGCGCGCCCGTGCTTCTGCCCGAGCAGCGGCACATAGGCGTCGTTGTAGAGGAAGATCAGGTCCGGCCCCCAGGCCAGGAACATGGGGAAGGCCGAGTGCAGCATCATGTCGACGGCCGTGCGCAGGGCCGGCGGCCAGTCTCCAGGTGGACCGAGCGGGGTCTGGGTCCAGTCATGACGGCGGATGCGCGTGCGCATGCCGCCATTGTCGGGCCCACTGTGCAGGAATGAGGACATGGGCCGATTGTCTCACAGCTTTTATTGCCTGTAATGCATTTTGTAACACAGGCAAGGCATGCATATCACAGTTTAATGAAGTGCTCGCGGTAGTAGCGCAGCTCTTCGATCGACTCGACGATGTCGGCCAGCGCCGTGTGCTTCTGGTGCTTCTTGAAACCGGATGCCAGTTCCGGCTTCCAGCGGCGGCACAGTTCCTTCAGGGTCGACACGTCCAGGTTGCGGTAGTGGAAGAAGGCTTCCAGCTTGGGCATGCCGCGCGCCATGAAGCGGCGGTCCTGGCAGATCGAGTTGCCGCACATCGGCGACTTGTTCGCGGGCACGTACTTTTTCAGGAAGGCGATCAGTTCCTGCTCGGCCTGGGCTTCGGTGACGGTCGAGGCCTTGACGCGGTCGATCAGGCCCGACTTGCCGTGGGTGCCCTTGTTCCAGTTGTCCATCTTGTCCAGGGTCTCGTCCGACTGGTGGATGGCGAAGACCGGGCCTTCGGCGATGATGTTCAGCTCCGGGTCGGTGACGACCACGGCGACTTCGATGATGCGGTCGGTGTCCGGATCGAGGCCGGTCATTTCCATGTCGAGCCAGACCAGGTTGAATTCGTTCGGACGCACGACGGTCGCGGCGCCTTCGGTTTGTGTAGCTTGTGACATAATTCTCTCTTCATTATTGCGTAATCCTGCATTTTCTCACAGGCACAGAATGTCTTCACTTGGGTTTTCGGTATTGTTCGTCGTTTTCTTTGCACTGACCCTGGGCGTGCGCTTCTGGCTGGCCAGCCGCCACATCCGGCACGTGCTGCGCCACCGCGCCAGCGTACCGGCCGAGTTTGCGCCAAAGGTGCCGCTCGCGGCGCACCAGAAGGCGGCCGACTATACGGTGGCCAAGACCCGGCTCGGGATCGCCGCCATGCTGTGGGGCGGCGTGGTGCTGATCGGCTTCACCCTGCTGGGCGGGCTCCAGGCCCTGTCGCTGTCCCTGCTCGGCCTGACCGGGCCCGGCCTCGCGCACCAGATGGCCCTGGTGGTCGCCTTCGCGGTGATCTCCGGCCTGCTCGACCTGCCCTTCGACTGGTACCGCCAGTTCGTGCTGGAACAGCGCTTCGGCTTCAACAAGATGACGCCCGGCCTGTGGCTGGCCGACATGGCCAAGGGCGCGGTGGTCGGCGCCGTGATCGGCCTGCCGCTGCTGTGGGTGATCCTGACGCTGATGGAGAGAAGCGGCGGCCTGTGGTGGCTGTGGGCCTGGTGCGTGTGGAGCGGCTTCCAGCTGCTGATGATGGTCTTGTATCCGAGCGTGATCGCGCCGATGTTCAACAAGTTCACCCCCTTGCAGGACGCCAGCCTGCGCGAACGCATCGAAGGCCTGATGGCGCGCGTCGGCTTCGCCTCGAAGGGCCTGTTCGTGATGGACGGCAGCAAGCGCAGCGCCCACGGCAACGCCTATTTCTCCGGCTTCGGCAGCAACAAGCGCATCGTGTTCTTCGACACCCTGCTGTCGCGCCTCGACCCGCACGAGATCGAAGCCGTGCTGGCGCACGAACTCGGCCACTTCAAGCTGCGCCACATCGTCAAGCGCATCGTGGTGATGTTCGCGCTGTCGCTGGGCTTCCTCGCGCTGCTGGGCTACCTGAAGACCCAGGCCTGGTTCTACACCGGCCTCGGCGTGCAGCCGATGATGGGGGCCTCGAACGACGGCATGGCCCTGATCCTGTTCATGCTGGTGCTGCCGGTGTTCACCTTCGTGCTCTCGCCGCTCAGCTCCATCACCTCGCGCAAGCACGAGTTCGAAGCCGATGCCTTCGCGGCGAAACACACCGACAGCGGCCACCTGGTCTCGGCCCTGGTCAAGATGTACGAGGACAACGCCTCGACCCTGACCCCGGACCCGCTGTATTCAAGCTTCTACGATTCGCACCCGCCGGCCTCGGTGCGGGTGAAACACCTGACGATGGCGGCCGCATGAACCTGCTCGACCAACACTGCATCCACGGCGCTCCGGCGCTCGACCCGGCCGCCGTCCGCGCCCGCCTCGCCGGCCTGCCGGACTGGCAGGCCATCGACGGCAGCATTGCACGCGAATACCGCTTCCCCGACTACCGCGCCACCATCGCCTTCGTGAACGCGATCGCCGACATGGCCGAAGCGGAAAACCACCACCCCGAGCTGACGGTGGCCTGGCGCCGCTGCACGGTCGCGTACACGACCCACTCGGCCGGCGGCGCGCTGAGCGACAACGATTTCATTTGCGCGGCCAAGGCCGACGCAATCCATAAGGCGGGTGCATGAGTGAACTGACCGGCACCATCATCGCCGCCCACGGCCGCCACTACCTGGCCGATGCAAACGGCGACAAGCTGCAGTGCGTCACGCGCGGCAAGAAGACCAATGTGGCGGTGGGCGACATCGTCCACCTCAAGCGCACCTCGAACGACCAGGCCGTGATCGAGAAGATCGCCGACCGCACTACCCTGCTGTACCGCTCGGACCAGTACAAATCCAAGCTGCTGGCGGCGAACATCTCGCGCCTGTTCATCGTCGTCGCCACCGAACCGGGCTTCGCCGACGACCTGGTCTCACGCTCGCTGGTGGCGGCCGAGGCGGCCGGCATCGAAGCCCACATCATCCTGAACAAGGTGGACGTCGAGGACCCGCTGGCGCGCGCCCGCGAGCGGGTCGGCCTGTATGCCTCGCTCGGCTACCAGGTGCACGAACTGTCGGCGCGCGCGAACCCGGAACACGCGGTCGCGACCCTGATGCCGCTGCTCGCCGGCCAGTCCTCGATCTTCATCGGCCAGTCGGGCATGGGCAAGTCGTCCCTGATCAACCTGCTGGTGCCGGACGCCGACATCGCCGTGCGCGAGATTTCCGAAGCGCTCGACACCGGCAAGCACACCACCACCTTCACGCGCCTGTACTGGTTACCCGGTAGTTCGCCCGACAGTGCGTCGATCATCGATTCGCCCGGCTTCCAGGAATTCGGCCTCTACCACCTGACGGAAGGGATGCTGGAGCGGGCCTTCGTCGAGTTCAAGCCCTACCTGGGCGGCTGCAAGTACTACAACTGCCGCCACCTGGCCGAGCCCCAGTGCGCGGTACTGGGCGCGGTCGCGGAAGGCAAGATCGCGAAGATGCGGCATGCGCTGTATGGCCAGCTGCTGCACGAGTCCGCGCAGACCCTGTATTGAAGGTTTTTACCCGCCTTCCCTAACGTCAAATAAAACCCCTTATAATTCAAGGGATAACAGTTCAGCAAAGACGCCAAGACGCTATGCCAGTCGCAAAACCGATCAAGCACTTCCTGCAGTTCTCCGACTTCTCTTTCGACGAATTCGAGTACGTCATCGAGCGCGCCAAGGTCATCAAGCGCAAGTTCAAGGCCTACGAGGTCTACCACCCGCTGGTCGACCGCACCCTGGTGATGGTGTTCGAGAAGAGCTCGACCCGCACCCGCCTGTCCTTCGAAGCCGGCATGCACCAGCTGGGCGGCGCCGCGATCTACCTGAACACGCGCGACAGCCAGCTGGGACGCGGCGAGCCGGTGGAAGACGCGGGCCAGGTCATGTCGCGCATGTGCGACATCATCATGGTGCGCACCTTCGGCCAGGAGATCATCGAGCGCTTCGCGGCCAACTCGCGCGTCCCGGTGATCAACGGCCTGACCAACGAACACCACCCCTGCCAGGTGCTGGCCGACATCTTCACCTTCTACGAACACCGCGGCCCGATCACGGGCAAGACGGTGGCCTGGATCGGCGACGCCAACAACATGCTGTACTCCTGGCTGCAGGCGGCCGAGGTATTCGGCTTCCACCTGAACGTCTCCACGCCGAAGGGCTACGACCTCGATCCGAAACTGGTATCGACGCAGCGCTACACCCTGTTCGACAATCCATCGGATGCCTGCGAAGGCGCGCACCTGGTCAACACCGACGTCTGGACCAGCATGGGCTACGAGAAGGAAAATGCCGAACGCCTGAGGGCCTTCGACGGCTTCATCGTGGACGGCGCCAAGATGGCGCGCGCCACCCCGGACGCCCTGTTCATGCACTGCCTGCCGGCGCACCGCGGCGAGGAAGTCGCCGCCGAAGTCATCGACGGCCCGCAGTCGGTGGTCTGGGACGAGGCGGAAAACCGCCTGCACGTGCAGAAGGCGCTGATCGAATACCTGCTGCTCGGCAGGATCGAAGACAAGTAAGATTTTTTCACCCACCACAACCATTTAGTTTGATCGTCGGCCCGCGAGGGCCGGCTGACCATCCCGACCCCACCTCCTCCTCTACACTGGAATCTCCATGAGCGACATTAAAAAAGTAGTCCTCGCCTATTCGGGCGGCCTCGACACCTCCGTCATCCTGAAGTGGCTGCAAGACCACTACAACTGCGAAATCGTCACCTTCACCGCCGACCTCGGCCAGGGCGAAGAGCTGGAACCTGCGCGCGCCAAGGCGATCAAGTTCGGCATCAAGCCGGAAAACATCTACATCGACGACGTGCGCGAGGAATTCGTGCGCGACTTCGTGTTCCCGATGTTCCGTGCGAACACCGTCTACGAAGGCGAATACCTGCTGGGCACCTCGATCGCGCGTCCGCTGATCGCCAAGCGCCTGATCGAGATCGCCAACGCCACCGGCGCCGACGCCATCTCGCACGGCGCCACCGGCAAGGGCAACGACCAGGTGCGTTTCGAGCTGGGCGCCTACGCGCTCAAGCCGGACGTCAAGATCATCGCTCCATGGCGTGAATGGGACCTGCTGTCGCGCGAAAAGCTGCTGAAGTACGCGGAAGACGCCGGCATCGACATCGACATGAAGCACAAGAACGGCGGCGCGCCCTACTCGATGGACGCCAACCTGCTGCACATCTCCTTCGAAGGCCGCCACCTGGAAAACCCGAGCGCGGAAGCCGAGGAATCGATGTGGCGCTGGACGGTGTCGCCGGAGCAGGCGCCGAACGAAGCCGACTACCTCGACATCGAATACGAACAGGGCGACATCGTGGCCCTGAACGGCAAGCGCATGAGCGCCGCCGAGGTACTGACCGAGCTGAACCGCTTGGGCGGCAAGCACGGCATCGGCCGGCTTGACTTGGTGGAAAATCGCTACGTCGGCATGAAATCGCGCGGCTGCTATGAAACCCCGGGCGGCGCCATCATGCTCAAGGCCCACCGCGCGATCGAATCGATCACGCTGGACCGCGAAGTGGCGCATCTGAAGGACGACCTGATGCCGCGCTACGCTTCGCTGATCTATAACGGCTACTGGTGGGCGCCGGAGCGCGTCGCGCTGCAGACCCTGATCGACCACACCCAGCAGACCGTCAACGGCTGGGTGCGCGTGAAGCTCTACAAGGGCAACGTGATCGTGGTGTCGCGCGATTCGAAGACCGACTCGCTGTTCGACATGAACATCGCGACCTTCGACGAAGACGGCGGCGCCTACAACCAGGCGGACGCGGGCGGCTTCATCAAGCTGAACGCGCTGCGCATGCGCATCGCGGCCAAGGCACGCGCCGCACGCAACAGGTAAGCGTTTTCGCTTCATCGGGAGGCCGCCTGCGGGCGGCCTTTTTTCATGGGCGCGGCAGTGCTACTATCGCAAGCCATGAGCGATCCTGGTGACAATCCTTGTCTGGACTGCGGCGCCTGCTGCAAGTCCTTCCGTGTGTCCTTCTACTGGGCCGAGGCGCCCGAGCGCGGGTTGCCGGAAGCCATGACCGAACAGCTGACGCCGCATCTGTCGTGCATGAAGGGGACGAATGCGCCGGCGCCGTATTGTGCGGCGCTGGGCAAGGGCGATGCGGGGCGGATGGCGTGCGGGGTGTATGCCTTGCGGCCCAGCCCGTGCCGGGAGGTGGAAATTGGCGACGATAAGTGTACTCGTGCGCGGGCGAGGCACGGGATGCCTGCGTTGACGCTTGCTCTTTCCCTTTCAGTATAGAATGAGCCGGCATCACCCCACCACCGAGCCAGCATGCCCCCTGATCACGATATCGAGACCGGCAAGACCCTGGCTCGTCGCAGCGCCGGCTCTGGCCGGCTGCCCGCGGCACCCGCCGGTGCCGCCGCCGTGGACGCCTTCGCCATCATCTACCGCAACATCGAAGACGTCGTCTACCAGCTCACCGTGGAAGCCCCCGACCGCTTCCGCTTCATCAACGTCAATCCCGCCTTCTACAAGGCGACCCAGCTGACGCCCGAGCAGGTCATCGGCAAGATGGTCGATGAAGTCATCCCCGAGCCTTCGCTGTCGCTGGTGCTCGGGCACTACCGCGAGGCGATTCGCAGCGGCCAGACCCAGCGCTGGGAAGAAAGCAGCGACTACCCGGCCGGCCGCAAGGTGGGCCGGGTCTCGATCACGCCCGTGTTCGACGCCGGCGGACGCTGCACCGACCTGGTCGGTACCGTGCACGACATTTCCGACGTCATCAACCGCGAGGAGCGGCTGCAGCAGGCCCACCGCAAGCTGGAAGAGGCCTTCGCCACCCAGGGCCGGCTGGCCGAGTCGCTGCGGCGCGAGGAAGAGCGCCTGGTGCTGGCACTGAACGGCACCGGCGAAGGGGTATGGGACTGGCGCATGGACGAGAATTCGGTCAGCTTCTCCACTAAATGGAAGGAGATCATGGGCGCCACCGGCAGCCTGGACGGCGCCACACCGAAGATCTGGACCACCCGCATCCACCCCGACGACAATCCCAACGTGCGGCGCTGCATCTCGCGCTACCTCGCCGGCGAAGAAGCCCTGTACACCTGCGAGTACCGCATCCGGCGCTTCACCGGCGAATGGATCCGGGTGCGCTCGCGCGGCAGCATCGTCGAGCGCGATGCGCAAGGCCAGCCGCTGCGCATGATCGGCACCATCACCGACATCACGGAGCCCTGGCGGATGCGGCAGGCGCTGGCCGCGAGCCATGAAAGGCTGGCCCAGCTGGCGCAGCAGGTCCCGGGCGCGCTGTTCGAACTGGTGCGGCATCCCGACGGCCGCTACACCTGCCCCTTCATCAGCGACATGGCCCATACCCTGTTCGAGCTGGCCCCGGCCGCGATCCAGTCCAGCCTCGACTGCCTGGCCGAACGCATCCCGCTGCTGCACCGCGGCCGCCTGCGGCGCGCCCTGGAGCGCTCGGCGTCCGGCATGCAGCCGCTGCGCGCCGAGTTCCAGGTCGAGCTGCCCGGCGGCGAACGCTGCTGGCGCGAGGTGATCGCGACACCGGCCCCGGGCATCGACGGCGGCACCTCCTGGTACGGCTTCATCGATGACATCAGCAGCCGCAAGCAGAGCGAGGAGACGATCCGCCAGTTCACCGAGAAGCTCGAACGGCGCGCCAATTACGATGACCTGACCGGCCTGCCCAACCGGGCCCTGTTCCGCGACCGCCTCGAGCAGGCGATCCGCCGCGCCGACGACGAAGCGGGCGAACTCGCCCTGCTGTTCATCGACCTCGACCGCTTCAAGGAGGTCAACGACCTGCTCGGCCATGACGCCGGCGACCTGCTGCTGGTCGAGGCCGCGCAGCGGATCCGGGCCTGCGTGCGCAAGGGCGATACGGTGGCGCGCCTCGGCGGCGACGAGTTCACGGTGATCCTGACCGAGACCCATGAACTGGTCCACGTCGAAGCGGTCGCGCAGGCGATCCTGGACGCGCTCGCCCAACCCTTCCAGATCCAGGCCGAACTCCTGTACATCGCCGGCAGCATCGGCATCGCCCGCTTCCCGGACGACGCGCGCGACCCGGAAGAACTGATGCGCAATGCCGACCACGCCATGTACCGCTCGAAGTCGGGCGGGCGCAACCAGCTGACCTTCTTCGAGGCGAACATGCAGGCGGCCGCGATCCGCCGCCTCAAGCTGCTCGCCGAGCTGCGCAATGCCGTCCCCGGCAAACAGCTCGAGCTGTATTTCCAGCCGATCGTCGACCTGGCCTCGAACCGGATCGTCAAGGCCGAGGCCCTGCTGCGCTGGCGCCATGCCTCGGGCGCCCTCCTCAGTCCGGATACCTTCATCGAAGTCGCCGAGGAATCCGGCCTGATCCACGAGATCGGCGACTGGGTGTTCCGCACCGCGGCCCATTATTCGAAACGCTGGTCGGAACAGCTGGGGCACGACTTCCAGATCAGCATCAACAAGTCGCCGGTCCAGTTCCAGCTCCAGGCCACCGCTGCCGACTGGGTGGCCTACCTGCACGAGATCCGGCTTCCCGCCCGGTGCATCAACGTCGAAATCACCGAAGGCCTGCTGTTGAACCTGTCGGAATCCGTCATGTCGAAACTGGGGGCGCTGCAGTCGAGCGGCATGCAGGTGTCGATCGACGACTTCGGCACCGGTTACTCCTCGATGAGCTACCTGAAGCGCCTCGACATCGATTACCTGAAGATCGACCAGTCCTTCATCGCCGAACTGGTCCATGACAATTTCAGCCGAACCATCACCGACAGCATCATCGTCATGGCCCACAAGCTCGGCCTGAAAGTGATCGCCGAAGGCGTCGAGACCGCGGAACAGCGCGCCTGCCTGAGCCGTTCGGGCTGCGACTACGGCCAGGGCTTCCTGTTCTCGCCGCCGGTGCCGGCAGCCGCCTTCGAGGCGCTGCTGCGCTAGCTGCCGTTGTTGCGCAGGTCGTCGACCGGCTCGTGGCCGAAGCGCTTGGACAGCAGGCAATCCACCAGCTTGGCCGCGCAGTGCGCCGGTGTTTCCAGCACCCCGCTGTCCTTCATGTCGACGAAGCGCTGCTTGAGCGGGAACTGCGCGTCCGGGGTGGCGCGGATCTGGGCCTGCATGTCGGTGTCGATGACCCCCGGCGCCAGGCTGACGCAGCGCACCCGCGGGTCGCCGTCGAGGGCCACCGCGCGCGCATGCTGGTCGAGCGCCGCCTTGGTGGCGCAGTACACACTCCAGCCCGGATAGGCGCTGCGCCCCGCTCCGCTCGAGATGTGCAGGATGCGCCGTTCGGCCTGCGGTGCGGCCTGGACGAAGGCGCTGGACAGCGCCAGCGGCGCGCCGACGTTCAGCGTGGCCGCGCGCAGCGCCGCCAGCGGGTCCTGGGAAGCCAGCGGCCCCACCGGCGTCACCACGCCGGCGTTATTCACCAGCAGCGCGGTGTCGCAGCCGGCGAGGAAGGAGCGCAGCGTATGCCCCTGCAGCCAGGCTGCCAGGGCCGCGCTGTCGCCCAGGTCGACCACGGCCTGCTCCATTCCCTCGCTCGACTCCGCATGCCCACGCGCCAGACCCAGCACGGAGATGCCGCGTGCCATCAGTTCCGCAGCGATGGCGGCGCCGAGGCCACGCGAGTGGCCGGTCACGACTGCCTTGATCATGATGTTGCCTCCGCTAAACTAGATGAATACCGGTTCCGGCTCCAGTTCGACCCCGTAGCGCGCCTTGACGTCGGCCTGGATCGCGCGCGCCAGCCGCACCACGTCCTCGCCCCGGGCGCCGCCCAGGTTGACCAGCACCAGCGCCTGCTTCGGATACACGCCCGCCGCGCCCAGCGCCCTACCTTTCCAGCCGCACTGGTCGATCAGCCAGCCGGCGGCCAGCTTCTCGCTGCCGTCCGCCTGCGCATGGTGCACCAGGTTCGGAAATTCGGCCAGCAGGCGCGCACAGTGCTCGTGTGGAACCACGGGGTTCTTGAAGAAGCTGCCGGCGTTGCCGATCTCGGCCGGGTCGGGCAGCTTGCGGCGCCGGATCGCCTCGACCGTGCGCCCGATGTCCTGCGGCGTCGGCGCCGTGAAACCGCCTTCCTCCACCGCCTTGGCCAGCTCGGCATAGCGCAGGTTGGGATGCCAGTCCAGGGGCAGCGCGAAAGTGACGTCGAGCACGACCAGCGCGCGTCCTTCCGGATGCTTGAACAGGCTGTCGCGGTAGGCGAAGCGGCAGGCCGCCGCGTCGAGGGTGCGCAGTTCGCCGCTGGCCATGTCGTAGGCGCTCAGCGAGTGGAACACGTCCCTGGTTTCGGTGCCGTAGGCGCCTACGTTCTGGATCGGCGCCGCGCCGACCGTGCCCGGGATCAGGGACAGGTTTTCCAGCCCGCCCAGGCCCTGCGCCAGGGTCCACTGGACGAAGGCATGCCAGTTCTCGCCGGCCTGGGCCCGCACCAGCAGCTTGCCGTCCCGCTCGCCCAGCACTTCCTTGCCGAGGCCGGCCATGTGCAGGACGATGCCGTCGAAGTCGCGCGTGAACAGCATGTTGCTGCCGCCGCCCAGCACCAGGCGCGGCAGCCCGGCGAGCGCCGGGTCGCGCCGCAGCGCGTCCAGCTCCGCCGCCCCTTCGACCCGCAGGTAATGCCGGGCCCGCGCCGGGATGCGGAAGGTGTTCAGGGAGGTCAGCGGGAAGTCGTGGAGGATGGGCAGGGTGGCTTGCATACGTTGACGGTGTTTTTTGATCATTATAGAGGCAAGCTCGGGTCAGACTGTTGCCGTGTGGGCAAATGTAATGGCCTGAGGGAGGCGTTGTCCGTTAAAATAGAGGGATTCGTCTATATGCACCATCCAGAAAGAGGAGCGCCATGCCATCGTTTGATGTCGTCTGCGAAGCAGACATGGTTGAAGTAAAGAATGCGGTCGAGCAATCGAACAAGGAAATCACCACCCGCTTCGACTTCAAGGGCAGCTCGGCCAATGTCGAGCAGAAAGAAAAAGAACTCACCCTGTTCGCCGATTCCGATTTCCAGCTCGGCCAGGTCAAGGACGTCCTGATCAACAAGATGGCCAAGCGCAAGGTCGATGTGCGCTTCCTGGATGAAGGCAAGGTCGAGAAGATCGGCGGCGACAAGGTCAAGCAGGTCATCAAGGTGCGCAACGGCATCGAGACCGAAGACGCCAAGAAGATCACCAAGCTGATCAAGGAAAGCAAGATGAAGGTGCAGGCCAGCATCCAGGGCGAATCGGTGCGCGTCACCGGCGCCAAGCGCGACGACCTGCAGGCCGCCATGGCCCTGCTGCGCAAGGATATCCAGGACCTGCCGCTGGCGTTCAACAACTTCCGCGATTGAACGACGCGCGCAAGCCGCCAACGCGGCGTGGCAGCGGCCATGCCTGAGAGTAGAATGACGACCGTATGCTGCGGTTGGTCAATGCATTGATACGCGTAGGGAACTACAGCGGTTTAAGGATTGCAATGAAACGTGTTGATGATTTCCGCCTGCGACTGGGCAACAAGGAATATGTGCCCATCATGATCGGCGGGATGGGCGTGGACATCTCGACCTCCGAACTGGCCCTCGAAGCTGCCCGCCTCGGCGGCATCGGCCACATCTCGGATGCGATGGTGCAGGACGTGTCGGACCGCAAGTTCGACACCACCTTCGTCAAGGACAAGACCAAGCTCTACAAGTTCAATATCAACAACATGAACAAGGCGGTGGTGCAGTTCGACCTCGACCGCCTGGCCGAGGCGACCCGCCTGCACGTCGGCGCGACCATGGAAGCGAAGAAGGGCGATGGCCTGATCTTCGTGAACTGCATGGAAAAGCTGACCATGAACGCGCCCAAGGAAACCCTGCGCACCCGCCTGTCGGCGGCGCTCGACGCGGGCATCGACGGCATCACCATGTCGGCCGGCCTGCACCTGGGTTCGTTCGATCTGATCAAGGACCACCCGCGCTTCCGCGACGCCAAGCTGGGCATCATCGTGTCCTCGGTGCGCGCGCTGCAGCTGTTCCTGAAAAAAGTGTCGCGCCTGGACCGCCTGCCCGACTACATCATCGTCGAAGGCCCGCTGGCCGGCGGCCACCTCGGCTTCGGCATCGACGACTGGCAGCAGTACGACCTGCATACCATCATGGACGAGATCCATGCCTACATGCGCGAGCAAAAGCTCGACATTCCGGTGATCGCCGCCGGCGGCATCTTCACCGGCTCGGACGCGGCCGGCTTCATGGAAAAAGGCGCCGGCGGCGTGCAGGTGGCGACCCGCTTCACCGTCACCCACGAGTGCGGCCTGCCGGACCACGTCAAGCAGGAATATTTCCGCGCCAGCGAAGAAGACATCATCGTCAACGGCGTGTCGCCGACCGGCTATCCGATGCGTATGCTCAAGAGCACGCCGGCGATCGGTTCCGGCATCCGCCCGGGCTGCGAATCCTACGGCTACCTGCTTGATGCCACCGGCAACTGTGCCTACATCAACTCGTACAACCGCGAGGTGCAGGCCAGCCCGGACGGCAAGAACATCACCGTGTTCGACAAGACCTGCCTGTGCACGCACATGCGCAACTTCAACTGCTGGACCTGCGGCCACTATACCTACCGCCTGAAGGACACCACCCACCGCCTGGCGGACGGCAGCTACCAGATCCTGTCGGCGCAGCACGTGTTCGAGGACTACCAGTTCAGCGTGGACAACCAGATCGCGCTGCCGCCGAAACAGGAGATCGTGGCGGCCTGACACAGATCAGATAGCTGTTCCGTATCCGACCAGCCACGCTCCGCCGTGGCTTGTTTGCATTGCGCCCCCTCCCCGCGAAGCCGTGTAAGCTGATTCCGCAAACGAGCGCTTTTCACGAAGGGTTCCGGCATGTCGAGCATCGAACCGTCCGCGCAGGTGTGCTTCCTGACCGATGACGAGGGCAAGGTCGCGACCTGGAATCCGGCCTGTGCCGCGCTGTTCGGCTGGACGTCCGAGGGCGCGCCCGGACGCGAGCTCACCAGCCTGCTGGCCGGCGAGGCAAGCTGGCCCGCGCTGGCCTCGGCGGGCGGCGGGCGCGTCCGGTTCCGCTTTGCCGGCGGCGCCGAAGGCAAGGCTACCATCTCCCTGCTCCGCCAATACAACGCGGGCGGCGAGCCGCAGGGCTGGAGCGCCAGCGTCACGCTGGCGCCTTCCGAGTCCCCGTCCGAAACCCAGCGCGTCGGCGCGACGCCGCTGTCCGAGGTGGTCGACCTGCTTCCCGGCACCTTCTACGCCATTAACCGCGCCGGCCGTTTCGTCCTCTGGAACCATAACCTCGAGCGTCTCACCGAAATGACGCCGGACGAGCTCGCCGCGGCCCAGGTCATGGAGATGTTCGAGCCGCGCGACCGCAAGCTGGCCGTCGAAAACTTCCGCCGCGTGTTCGACGAAGGCGCCGAGGTCTCGATGGAGATCAACTACGTCTCGCGCAGCGGGCGCGAGACCCCGATGATGGTCGACGGCGCCCTGGTGGCCTGCAACGGCGACCGCTACCTGTTCGGCATGGGCATCAACATCACCAAGCGGCGCGAGAAGGAACGCCAGCTGCTCCTGAGCGAACGGGCGCTGCATGCGGCCAGCAACGGCATCGTGATCACCCGCTGTTGCGGGCGCGACAACATCATCGAATACGTCAACCCGGCCTTCGAGCACATCTCGGGCTACCCGGCCACCGAGGCCATCGGGCGCGATTCGCGCTTCATGGCGGCGCCCAATTTCGATGCCCACGAGCGCAGCCAGGTGCGCCTGGCCCTGGCCGAGCGGCGCCCGGTGAACGTGGTGTTCCGCAACATGCGCAAGAACGGCGAGATCTTCTGGAACGACCTGAACATCACGCCGGTGCGCGACGACTACGGCGAAGTGACCCATTTCATCGGCATCCTGCAGGACGTGACCGCCATCAAGCAGCGCAGCGAGCACCTCGAGCACGAGATCAACCACGACGCCCTCACCGGCGCCGCCAACCGCACCCTGATGTGGGACCGCCTCGAGCACGCGGTGCACCTGGCGCAGCGCCATGGCTCGATGGTGGCGGTGGTGCTGATCGACCTCGACAACTTCAAGACCATCAACGACACCTTCGGCCACGAGGCGGGCGACGTGGTGCTCAAGGTGGTGGCGCGGCGCCTGCA
The DNA here is from genome assembly GCF_059685865.1 of Telluria sp. ZB4P36. Taxonomy (NCBI): domain Bacteria; kingdom Pseudomonadati; phylum Pseudomonadota; class Betaproteobacteria; order Burkholderiales; family Oxalobacteraceae; genus Telluria; species Telluria sp. ZB4P36. The sequence continues at coordinate 61,930 of NZ_JCASIE010000015.1, read as the reverse complement.
GGCGGCGGTGCGCGAGAGCGACACGGTGGCGCGCATGTCGGGCGACGAATTCGTGCTGGTGCTGGTCGACCAGCCCTCGGTGCGCTTCACCTTGCGCATGGCCGAGCGCCTGCAGCGCGCAATGACCATGCCGGTGGCCTTCGGCGGCAACGAGATCCCGGTCGGCGCCAGCATGGGGGTGGCGGTGTTCCCGAACGACGGCACCACGCCCGCCGAACTGATGCGCGCGGCCGACCTGGCGATGTACCACGTCAAGGGCAATGGCGGCGGCGTCCATTTCTTCTCGCCCGAGATGCGCACGGCCAGCGAGAAGCGCGCCGCGCTGGCCGACAGCATCCGCAGTGCCCTGGAGCACGACGAGCTGTTCCTGCTGTTCCAGCCGCGCATGGACGCGCGCAGCGGCAAGGTTCGCGGCTTCGAGGCGCTGCTGCGCTGGCGCCATCCGAAGAACGGCATCATGCTGCCGGCCACCTTCCTGTCCGAGGCCGAGGAATCCGGCAAGATGATCGAAATCGGCAACTGGGTGCTGGACCAGGCCTGCGCCTTCCTGCAGGAGCTGCGCCAGCTCGGCTACACCGGCCTGCCGGTGTCGGTCAACGTCTCGCACCGCGAGTACAGCCAGCACGGCTTCATCCCGGGCCTGGCCGCGCGCATGGAGCGCTACGGGCTGCCGCCGGGCAGCCTGGAGATCGAGATTCCCGAGGCCGACCTGATCCGCAATCCAGCCCTCGGGCGCGACCTGTCGGCCCAGTTGCGCGAGGTCGGCGTGGCGCTCTCACTCGACGAGTTCGGCAAGGGGATTTCCGACCTGTCCTTCCTGCGCCAGCTGTCGGTGCGCCAGGTGAAGCTGTCGAAAGCGGCGGTGCACGACATCGCCGTCGAAGGCAATGGCAGCCTGCTGGCCAAGACCCTGATCGACATCGGCCACAACCTCGAATTCGCGGTGGTCGGCGAAGCGGTCGAGACCGAGGCGCAGGTGGAATTCCTGCGCTCGCATGGCTGCGACCAGCTACAGGGGCAATGGTTCAGCGAACCGCTGATGCCGGATGCGGTGCGCCAGATGCTGGACCAGCGCTACCACGCATGACCGTTGCAGCGCTCCGCGCTGTCAACCGTCCTTGTTGATACGGTTGATCAAGGCCCCGAGCACGTCTTCTGCCATCTCATTGTCCACCTGGCAGGTACCGGCATTCTCATGCCCGCCCCCACCGTATTCCAGCATCAGGGCGCCGATGTTGGTAGGCGAGCTCCGGTTCAGGATCGACTTGCCGGTGGCGAACACGGTGTTCTGCTGCTTCACGCCCCACAGCACGTGGATCGAGATGTTGGTCTCGGGGAACAGCGCGTAGATGACGAAGCGGTTGCCGGCATAGATCACCTCTTCCTGGCGCAGGTCGAGCACCACCAGGTTGCGGTGGACCCGGGCGCAGCGGCGGATCTGCTCCTTGCAGCGCTCGCTATGCTCGAAGTACAGCGTGGTGCGCTCGCGCACGTCGGGCAGTTCCATGATCTGTTCGATCGAATGCTTCGCGCAATAGTCGATGAGGGCCATCATCAGCTGGTAGTTCGAGATCCGGAACTCGTGGAAGCGGCCCAGGCCGGTGCGTGCGTCCATCAGGAAGTTCAACAGGTTCCAGCCCTGCGGGAGCAACACTTCGTCACGCGAGAAGCGCGCCGCGTCGCCCTTGTCGACCGCCGCCATCATGTCGTTCCAGGCGGCCGGGAAGGTCGCGGCGCCGCCGTAGTGGTCGTACACCACCCGCGCCGCCGATGGCGCCTCGGGATGGATGACATGGTTCTCGCGCCTGCCCGTATTGCGGATGGTCTCCGACAGATGGTGGTCGAAGGCCAGGTGCGCCGCCGCCACATACGGCAGGTTGGTCGTGATGTCGCGCGCGCTGATCGCGATCTTGCCGTCCTGCATATCCTTCGGGTGCACAAACAGGATGTCGTCGATCAGGTTGAGGTGCTTCAGCAGCACTGCGCACACCAGGCCGTCGAAGTCGCTGCGGGTTACGAGTCGGAATTTTTGCTGGTCGGCTGACATCGGCACTTCCTTTCAGGAGTCGGGACGCGGGACAGGGGCGCTAAAGATCATACCTTGCAATGTTTCTGGTTGTCAGCCTTTGCGGTGGCGCATCCTGGCTGGGCTGGACGCCATCCATTCCCCGGATTGTGCAGGCTGTCGCACAGCACTGGCTGCATGGGAAGGCGAGGAGTAAAGTTGCATCATCCCAACAGTTGTAGTTGCCGGAAATGTTGTATTTCCGGCACGCGCCAGCGGCGACGCGGTACACTCGCAGCTTGCACTGAAAGCGAAGAATCAACATGCAAGCAAGGAAGACAAGCCCGCACTATTTTTCGAGCGCCCTGTCGTGGTTGTACCGCGGCTTCGACGCCGTGGCGACCTGGGTCACCCAGCTGTCGTGGTGGAAGTTTTTCCTGTTTGCGATCCTGACCCTCACGGCCGGCGCGATCCTGCAGGAAGAGCTGTTCTCCGGTCCCGGCGAAGAATACGTCTCGCGCGCCGAGCGCGATGCCAAGCGCGGCAGCGACGCCGCCATCCTGATCGACGAGAGCGGCATCCGCTTCCACCCGCGCAGCCGCGCGCGCAACGGCGTCACGCCGCCGGATGCACCTGTCGCCCCGCCCGGTGCATCCGAGCTGCCGGTGCCGCCGGATCCGCCGGCCGCCCCGGCGCCGAATGCCACCCCTGTCCCGCCTGCCCCACCCGCCCCGGCGGCAGGCGAATCGGTCCATATCGAACTGCCGCCGCAGATCAGCGAGGAACTGTCGAACGCGATCGATGCGGCGGTGGAAGACGCGGCGGAGCAGAAGGTGTCGCGTTACCACAAGCAGGCCTCGACCTGGTTCATGAACTTCGTGCTGCTGTTCGTGCTGGCCCTGTTCGGCACCAAGGCCCTGGTCGGCGGCAAGAAGCGCGCCGAAGCGCAATCCCAGGTGGCCAACGCGGCCGCCGAGCGCGAGGCCATGCAGCGCCAGCTGTCGGAAACCAAGATGCAGATGATGCAGGCCCAGGTCGAGCCGCACTTCCTGTTCAATACCCTGGCCTCGGTCGAGCACCTGATCCAGGTCGATCCGCCGCGCGCCTCGGCCATGCAGCGCAGCCTGATCCAGTACCTGCGCGCGGTGCTGCCGCAGATGCGCGACAACGCCGTCGTCACCGGTCTCGGACGCGAGGTGGACATGGTCACGGCCTACCTGGCCCTGCTCAAGATGCGCATGGAAGAACGCCTGACGGTGGTGATGCAGGTGCCGGACGAACTGCGCAGCGCCGCCTTCCCGCCGATGATGCTGCAGTCGATGGTCGAGAACGCGATCAAGCACGGCCTCGAGTGCAAGCCGGAAGGCGGCACCCTGAAGATCCAGGCCGAGGTGATCCACAGCAAGCTGGTCGTCACCGTCACCGACGACGGCGTCGGCTTCGGCGTGGTGCCGAGCGACGGCACCGGCCTCGGCCTGCAGACCATCCGCGACCGCCTCAAGCTGCTGCACGGCGAGGCCGGCCAGTTGCACATCGCGGCCAACAGCCCGAGCGGCGTGATCGCCATGATCGAGGTGCCTTACCAAGTGTCGAAGTAACCCGCCATGACTTGCCCGCCGCGCCGTTTCATTGAATAATTATTAAATCCTTACAGTTAGAGACGACCATGCCTACTGCGATCATTGCCGACGACGAAAGACTGATGCGCGACCAGCTGCGCCTGCGCCTGTCCGAGGCCTGGCCTGAACTGGAAATCATCGGGGAAGCCAAGAACGGCGAGGAAGCCGTGGAACTGGTGGACCAGCTCAAGCCCGACCTGACCTTCCTCGACATCCGCATGCCGGGCAAGACCGGCATGGAAGCGGCGCGCGACATCGGCGACCGCAGCCAGATCGTGTTCGTCACCGCCTACGACCAGTACGCGGTGGAAGCCTTCGAGCGCGGCGCGATCGACTACGTGCTCAAGCCGACCGAGCCGGAGCGCCTCAAGCTCACGGTGGACCGCCTCAAGACGCGCCTGGAGCGCCCGGCCGAACGCGCCAACGTCAACGACAGCGTGCAGGCGATGCTGTCGCAGCTGGCCGAGAAGATCGCCGCGCCGAAACCGCGGCACCTGCAGTGGATCCAGGCCAGCATCGGCCAGGACCTGCGCATGATCCCGGTGGAAGACATCCTGTTCTTCCGTTCCGACGAAAAATACACCTGCGTGCAGACCGCCAGCTTCGAAGCCCTGATCCGCAAGCCGGTGCGCGACCTGGCCGACGAGCTCGACCCTTCGCTGTTCTGGCAGATCCACCGCGCGACCCTGGTCAACGTCAACGCCATCGAGGGCGTGACGCGCGACATCCGCGGGCGCCACCTGGTGCTGGTCAAGGGGCGGCCGGAGAAGCTCGAGGTGAGCAGGAGTTTCTTGCATCTGTTCAAGCAGATGTGATTGGCGTCCGGGGGGGGCGCCGATACCGCCCCTCCGGCCCTCCGCCCCTCCGCCCTCCGCCCCTTTTGTCTCGCATCAAGCCCCGCCCCTCCCCCACGCCGTAATGTAGAGCTCCCGGCCCCCACGGGCCTTCATTCGCAGCTCCCGCATGACACCACAGCGACGCTTCCGCCGGCACGGTCAGGACACGGCGGTTCTCGTGTTCTCCTTCCTGGGCGGCTACTGTGCCGGCCACGCCGCCGCCGCGCTGCGCCGGGCGCGTGGCGTGCACCGCCCTGCGCGCGCCTTCGACGGTCGGCGCATCGTCAACAGCGCCAGCGATGCCATCCTGTCGATCGACGAGCACGCCGTCATCCTGTTCGCCAACCCGGCCGCGGCCCACATGTTCGCCAGCAGCGTCACCGCCATGCAGGGCAGCTCGCTGGCGCGCTTCATCCAGACACCGCTGCGCAATGCCTGCACACCCTACGACTACTTTCCCGCCGGCGGCGGGCGCGCCGGACGGCGCGCCACCGACTACGCCGTCACCGGCATCCGCGGCAACGGCCAGCTGTTCCCGATCGAAGGCTCGATCTCCACCATCGAACACGACGGGCACGAGGTCTGCACCGTGATCCTGCGCGACGTCTCCGAACGCCACCTGGTGCAGCAGAGGCTGGCGCGCTCGCACGACCAGCTGCGCCAGCTGTCCTCGGCACTGCAGACCATCCGCGAAGAAGAGCGCACCCACATCGCACGCGAGCTGCACGACGACCTCGGCCAGCTGCTGGCCTCATTGCGCATGGACCTGACCCTGCTGCAGGGGAACAACCAGCTGCCCGAACCGAGCCAGCGCCTGATCGAAGGGATGGAAAGCAACCTCCTGATGGCGATCGCCTCGCTGCGCCGCATCGCCACCAACCTGCGCCCGCGCGCGCTCGACGAAGGCGGGCTGTATTTCGCCCTGCAGGGCTTGCGCGACGAATTCGTCGAACGTCACGGCATCGTCTGCGCCCTGCTGGCCGACGAGGCCGAACTGCGCCTCGACGATACCGCCAGCACCGCCGTGTTCCGCATCGTGCAGGAGGCGCTTACCAATATCGCGCGCCATGCGGGCGCCACGCGCGTCGTGCTCAACCTCGACCGCACCGACGGCGAGTTGCTGCTGACGATCCGCGACGACGGCCGCGGCATCCGCGCCGAAGACATGGAAAAGAAGGAATCGCTGGGCCTGGTCGGCATGCGCGAGCGGGTCTGGGCCATGGACGGCGAGATCACCATCAGCAGCGATGCCGAGGCCGGCACCCGCATCGACATCGTGCTGCCGCTGGCGGGCCGCATCATCGGGGAGGAAACCACGGGTTGAAGGCGCGCACCTTTGGATTGGCAGGATGGCATATCAGGATGTCACTAAGCGGAAATATTCCGTAGGTAATATCCGCCTCGTTCTGAGTTATCAAGAACTCGACATCCTGTCCAAAACCAAAGGAGCTCTTCATGAAGTTCAAGTACCTGGCAGCCGCGCTGCTGTCTTCCCTGCCACTGTTCGCTCACGCCCAGACCAACGTCACCGTCTATGGCGTGATGGACGCATCGATCGGCGTGGAAGACACCGACGCACCGGGTGAAGACAGCCGCACCGTGGTCAACTCGGGTAACCAGTCCAGCAGCCGTATCGGCTTCCGCGGTACCGAAGACCTGGGCAACGGCTTGAAAGCGCTGTTCAACATCGAAGCCGGCGTCGCCCTCGACACCGGCGCTGCCGACTCGAACCTGTTCGGCCGCCGCGCCGTGGTCGGCCTGCAAGGCGACTTCGGCACCCTGACCGTCGGCCGCGAATACAGCCCGATCGCCGCCGTGGCCGCCGCCACCGACGTCCTGGGCCAAGGCCTGTACGGCAGCAACCTGTCGGCCTTCGCCACCAACCGCCTGACCCGCCGCCTGGCCAACTCGGTCAACTACAAGAGCAACGCGATGAGCGGCTTCACCGTCAACGCTGCCTACTCGACCGGCGAACGCGCCGTCGAGCCGTCTGGCGACCTGATGGGCGTGTCGCTGGAATACAAGACCGGCGGCCTGTACCTCGGCGCCGGCTACCACGTGATCGAGCGCCTGGCGACCGGCGACGACAAGGAACTCGCCTTCGGCGCGGGCTACACCTTCGGCGCCTTCGAAATCAAGGGTAACTACCTGGTGGCCGACCAGACCGGCGCCAACAACGAGTACAAGAACGCCAACCTCGGCGCCGCCTTCACCACCGGCCCGAACAAGTTCTTCCTGAACTTCCAGCAACAGAAAACCGAGAATGGCGCCAAGGGCAATACCGTGTCGCTGGCCTACACCTACGCGCTGTCGAAGCGCACCAACATCTACACGACCTACGCCCAGCTGCGCAACAACGGCCGCGGCGTGTTCGGCATCAGCTCGTCGTCGGTGGCCATCGCCCCGCCGGCCACCGCGCTGGGCGCCGATCCGCGCGTGTTCAACGTCGGCGTGCGTCACTCGTTCTAAGCATCCCCTGCGGCGCGGCGCAAGCCGCGTGCCCCATCCAATGCCGGCCCTGCCGGCATTTTCTGTTTACGCCCCCGTCCCGCGCTTGACCCGCTCTCCTTCGGCTCCCAAGCGAATGTGGCCGAATTTTCACGTTTAATACGCTTGTCACAGTCTTGCGGCAGTCCGCAGGCTGCGTCACGCATGCACCACAAGAGCGGTGCGCACGATTGAAAATGAACGATTGCACAACATTGCTTCCGGTATGATCATCGGCAAATCTGACAATTATTGTTTCCGGCTTTCGGCTCGAAGGGGTAGCGCATGACGACAGCGGCACGGCGGCTCGATGGAAACCTGCAGGGGGCCATCAATGGTTTCGCCCCGGAACAGGACGACCAACTTCACACGCGGGGGGTGGACGCCCTGCGCGAGGCCATCGAGGACCGCATGGCCCAGCTGCTGACCGGGTCCGGCGACCAGGCCGACCTGCTGGGCGCCGCCATGCGCGCCGGTGCGCTCAGCGCGGGCAAGCGCATGCGTCCGCTGCTGGTGATGCTGGTGGCGCGCGACCTCGGCTGCACCTCGCCGGCCCTGGCCGACGTCGCCTGCGCGGTCGAGATGGTGCATGCGGCCTCGCTGATCCTGGACGACATGCCCTGCATGGACAATGCCCGGCTGCGGCGCGGCAAGCCGGCCATCCACGTCCAGTATGGCGAAGACCTCGCCATATTGGCCTCGGTAGCGCTGCTGAGCCGCGCCTTCGGCGTGCTGGCGAGCGCCGCCGACATTCCGCCGGTGACGCGCGCCCGCCTGGTGGCGCGCCTGAGCGACACGGTCGGCAGCCAGGGCCTGGCGCGCGGCCAGTTCCAGGACCTGCATGGCGGCGCACGCACGCTCGACGCCATCGCCACCACCAACGAACTCAAGACCGGCGTGCTGCTCGGCGTCGCGGTCGACATGGCCGCCATCGTCGCCCAGGCCGACGAGCGCGTGGCGGCCTCGCTGCGCGCCTTCGCGCTGGCGGCCGGCCACGCCTTCCAGATCCGCGACGACTTCCTCGACCTGCCGGGAGAAGACATCGCGCTCACCGGCAGCGCGAGCGGCAAGGACACCGGCAAGGACCTCGGCAAGGCCACCCTGCTTGCCTCGCTCGGCGTCGAGGAGGCGCAGCGCAGGCTGGCGCGCCACCTGCACGATGCGCAGGAGCACCTGGACGATGCGCTCGGCGCCACGGCCGCTACCCGCCGCTTCGTGGGCGGCCTGTTCGCGCAGGGCCGCGCGCGCCTGCGCATTCCGGTCGAGGCCGCACGCAGCCGCGAAGCGCTGGTGAACTGAGCGCGGGGACGCATCACATGGCGCACTTCGGGGTCGTCGCACCTGCGTTCTACAGCCATTTCAGCGCCCTCGCCGCTCTCGCCGGCGAACTGGTGGAACGCGGCCACCGCGTCAGCTTCATCCACCGCCCGGACGCCGCCGCCTACCTGAACGACCCGCGCATCGGCTTCCACACGGTCGGCGCCGGCACCCATCCGCCCGGGTCCCTCGCGGCCGCGCTGCGGCGCGCCGCCAATCCGGGCGGCCCGTTCGGGCTGCGCCGCGTCATCCTCGACATGGCCGCCGGCACCGACATGCTGTGCCGCGAACTGCCGCGCGCCGTCGATACCCTCGGGATCGACGCCGTCATCGCCGACCAGATGGAGGCCGCCGGCGGGCTGGTGGCGGAAGGCCTCGGCCTGCCCTTCGCCTCGGTCGCCTGCGCGCTGCCGGTGAACCGCGAGCCCGGCATCCCGCTGCCCGTCATGCCCTTCGACTACGCCGACGGCGAGCGCGCCCGCAAGATCTACGAAGGCAGCACCCGCGTCTATGACTGGATGATGGCGCCGCACCGGCGCAGCATCGCGGCCAATGCGCGCCGCCTCGGCCTGGCCGCGCGCGACGGGCTGCACGAATGCCTGTCGCCGCTGGCCCAGGTCAGCCAGACCGTGGCCGCCTTCGACTTTCCGCGCCGCGCGCTGCCGCCGCACTTCCACCACGTGGGGCCGCTGCGTCCCACCGGCAAGCGCGCCGGCGGGGCGCTACGGCACGGCATGCCCGCCATCGCGGCCGGCCGGCCCTTCGTGTTCGCCTCGCTGGGCACCATGCAGGGCGGACGCCTGGCGCTGTTCAAGCGCATCGCGCAAGCCTGCCGCGCGCTCGACGTGCAGCTGCTGGTCGCGCACTGCGGCGGACTGGATGCCCGCCAGGAACGCGTCCTCGAGCGCGCCGGCGCTACCTGGGTCTGTGACTTCGCCAACCAGCAGGCGGTCCTGGCACGCGCCGACGCGGTGGTCTCGCACGCCGGGTCGAACACGGTCATGGACGCGATCGCCGCGCGCACGCCGATCCTGGCGCTGCCGATCGCTTTCGACCAGCCCGGGACCGCGGCGCGCGTCGTGCACGCCGGCGTCGGCCTGAAGGCTTCTGCGCGGTTTGCCGGCAGCGCCCAGCTGAAGTCCCTGCTGCAACGCCTGCTCGGCGAAGGCGCATTCGCGGACCGCCTGGAAGCGCTGTCCGACAGCGTGATCTCTGCCGGCGGCACGCTGCGCGCGGCCGACATCATCGAGGATGCGCTGCGGCTGCGGCGCCGGCCGGGACCGGCGAGCATCGGCGCAGCCGCCCTTGGATAGGCCCGTGTCTTCTTCCGCTCCCCTCTACGACCTGGTGCTGGCCGGCGGCGGCCTGGCCAACGGCCTGCTGGCCTGGCGCCTGCGCAGCCTGCGCCCGGAGCTGCGCATCCTGCTGCTCGAGGCGGACGAGCACATCGGCGGCAACCACACCTGGTCCTTCCACGATACCGACCTGAGCCCGGGCCAACGGGCCTGGATCGCGCCCCTGGTCTCACACCGCTGGCCGCGCTACGAGGTCACCTTTCCCGAGCTGGCGCGCACGCTGGAAGGCGGCTACGCCAGCATCGCGTCCAGCGACTTCGCGCGCGTGATCGAGGCGGCGCTCGGCCCCGCGCTGTCGACGCGGGCACGGATCGCATCCGTCACGCCGACCCAGGTAGCGCTGGCGGACGGCGACACCATCCACGCCCGCGCCGTCGTCGACGGGCGCGGCATGCGCGCGAGCGAGCGGCTTTCGCTCGGCTACCAGACCTTCCTCGGCCAGGAACTGCGCCTGGCCGCGCCGCACGGCTTGCGCTGCCCGGTCATCATGGACGCCACCGTCGAACAGCAGGGCGGCTACCGTTTCGTCTACCTGCTGCCTTTCGGACCGGACCGCGTGCTGGTCGAGGACACCCACTACGTCGACAGCGCGGCCTGGCAGCCGGAACGGCTGCGCGCCAACATCGCGGACTACGTGGATGCGCGCGGCTGGCAGATACGCGACGTGGTGCGCGAGGAACAGGGCTCGCTGCCGATCGTGCTCGCCGGCGACTTCGACGCCTTCTGGGCCGACCTGGAGGGACAGCCCAGCAGCGGCCTGCGCGCCGGCCTGTTCCACCCGACCACCGGCTACTCGCTGCCGCATGCGGTGCGGCTGGCCGACCACATCGCGGCCATGGATGACCTGGGCGCCCCGGCACTGTTCGCGGCCATCCGCGAAGAAGCGCGGCGCGAATGGCAGGGCCAGCGTTTCTTCCGGCTGCTCAACCGCATGCTCTTCCTCGCCGGCCGCCCGGAACAGCGCTGGCGCGTGATGCAGCGCTTCTACCGCCTGCCGGCGCCCTTGATCGCGCGCTTCTATGCCGGCCGCCCGCACCTGGGCGACAAGGCGCGTCTGCTCAGCGGCAAACCGCCGGTGCCGGTGGCGCAAGCCCTGGCGGCGGCATGCAAGATCCACCCCGACCAGATCAGGAAACCAGCATGAACGAACAAAAGAAGGCCGTGGTGATCGGCGCCGGTTTCGGCGGCCTGGCGCTCGCGATCCGGCTGCAGGCCAGCGGTACCCAGGTCACCCTGCTGGAAAAGCGCGACAAGCCGGGCGGCCGTGCCTATGTCTACGAAGACCAGGGCTTCGTGTTCGACGCCGGACCGACCGTCATCACCGACCCTTCCTGCCTCGAGGAGCTGTTCACGCTGGCGGGCAAGCGGATGGCCGACTACGTCGAGCTGCTGCCGGTCGCGCCCTTCTACCGCCTGTGCTGGGAAGACGGCAGCCACTTCGACTATGCCAACGACCAGGAGGCGCTCGACCGCCAGATCCACGCGCGCAACCCGGCCGACGTCGAGGGCTACCGGCGCTTCCTGGCCTATTCGAAGGCGGTGTTCGACGAGGGCTACCTGAAGCTGGGCGCCGTGCCTTTCCTATCCTTCCGCGACATGATCGCGGCCGGCCCGCAGCTGGCGCGGCTGCAGGCCTGGCGCAGCGTCTACGGCCTGGTGTCCCGCTTCATCCAGGACGAGCAGCTGCGCCAGGCCTTTTCCTTCCATTCGCTACTTGTGGGCGGCAATCCCTTCGCCACCAGTTCGATCTACACCCTGATCCACGCCCTGGAACGCCGATGGGGCGTGTGGTTCCCGCGCGGCGGCACCGGCGCCCTGGTGCGCGCCATGGTGCGCCTGTTCCAGGACATCGGCGGCCGCATCGAACTGAACGCCCCGGTGGCGCGCATCGAGGCCGAAGGCAGCCGCGTCAGCGGCGTGCGGACCGAGGACGGGCGCCTGTTCCCGGCCGACGCGGTGGCCTCGAATGCCGACGTGGTCCACACCTACGACAAGCTGCTCGGCCAGCACCCGCGCGGCGCGGCCCAGGCCGAGGCGCTGCGCAAGAAGCGCTTCAGCAATTCGCTGTTCGTGCTCTACTTTGGCCTCGACCGGCATCACGATCAGCTGCAGCACCACACGGTCTGCTTCGGCCCGCGCTACCGCGCGCTGATCAAGGACATCTTCCAGGGCCAGGCGCTGGCCGAGGACTTCTCGCTCTACCTGCACGCGCCCTGCGTGACCGACCCCTCGCTGGCGCCGCCCGGCTGCGGCAGTCACTACGTGCTGGCGCCGGTGCCGCACCTGGGCAATGCGCCGATCGACTGGGCGTCCGAGGGCCCGCGCTACCGCGACCGCATTCTCGACTACCTCGAGCAGCGCTACATGCCGGGCCTGCGCAGCCAGCTGGTCACCAGCAGCTTCTTCACCCCGGTCGACTTCCGCGACCAGCTCAACGCCCACCTCGGCTCGGCCTTCTCGCTCGAACCGATCCTGACCCAGAGCGCCTGGTTCCGCCCGCACAACCGCGACGGCGCGCTGTCCAACCTCTACCTGGTGGGCGCCGGCACCCACCCCGGCGCCGGCGTGCCGGGCGTGATCGGATCGGCCAAGGCGACCGCCGGCCTGATGATCGCCGACCTGGCACAGGCATGGACGCCCGGTATGGCCGGGGAGGCGGTGCGGGCATGAGCGAAGCCTTGATGGACCATGCCACCCACAGTATCGAGGTCGGGTCGAAGAGTTTTGCCGCGGCGGCCCGCCTGTTCGATCCGGCGACGCGGCGCAGCGTGCTGATGCTGTATGCCTGGTGCCGCCATTGCGACGACGTGGTCGACGGCCAGGCGCTCGGCTTCAACCTCGCCACGCCCGCGACGCACGATGCGGCCGGCGCGCTGGCGCTGCTCGAGGCGCAAACCCGCCGTGCCTATGCCGGCGAAGCGATGCACGAACCGGCCTTCGCCGCTTTCCAGGAGGTGGCCCTGCGCCACCGCATCGAGCCGCGCTTCGCGCTCGACCACCTGGCCGGCTTCGCCATGGACGTCGACGGCGCCCGCTACGAGAGGATCGAGGACCTGCTGCGCTACTGCTACCACGTGGCCGGGGTGGTCGGGCTGATGATGGCCTCGATCATGGGCGTCCGCGATCCGCGCGTGCTGGACCGCGCCTGCGACTTGGGACTGGCCTTCCAGCTCACCAACATCGCGCGCGACATCGTCGAGGACGCCCGCATGGGCCGCTGCTACCTGCCGGCGCAGTGGCTGCGCGAAGCCGGCATCCCGCCGCGCGAGTTGGCCGAGCCGCGCCACCGTGTGGCACTTGCCGGGCTGGCGGCGCGCTTGGTGGACCATGCCGAGCCCTATTACGACTCGGCGCGCGCGGGGATTGCCGCCCTGCCCCTGCGCTCGGCCTGGGCGATCGCCAGCGCGCGCAATGTCTACCGCCAGATCGGCATCGAAGTGAAGCGGCGCGGACCGCGCGCCTGGGACGAGCGCGCCGGCACCAGCAAGGCGACCAAGTTGTGGCTGCTGGCGAAAGGCGCCGGGAACGCCCTGGCCTCGCGCTTCAGTGCGCGTGATCCCGGCGCCCGTCCGGCGGCGCTGTGGCAGCGTCCGGGCGCTTCGGCGGAGCTCCCCCGTGCAGCGCATGCAAGCGTTGCTTGAGGCTGGCCACCGGCGGCGCATACAGGAAACCGAAGGAGACCGCGCCGTCCCTGCCTTCCACCGCATGGTGCATGCGGTGGGCCTGGTACAGGCGCTTCAGGTAGCCGCTGCGCGGCGTGGTGCGGAAGGGCCAGCGCTGGTGCACCAGGCCGTCGTGGGCGACGAAGTACAGGAAACCGTAGGCCGTCATGCCGGCGCCGATCCATTGCAGCGGCCAGGCGCCGCGGGTGCCGAACCAGATCAGGGCAATCGCCACGCCCGCGAAGACCACGGCGTACAGGTCGTTCTTCTCGAACCAGCCCGTGCGTGGCTCATGGTGCGAGCGGTGCCATCCCCAGCCGAAGCCGTGCATCACGTACTTGTGCGCGACGATGGAAAACACTTCCATCAGGATGACGGTGAGCACGACGATGAAGGCGTTGAGCAGCATGGCGCGAACCGGATAAGGGGATACGGCGAGCCTATCACACGCGCGGGCGCGCACGCCATCCGGAGCGGTTCACCGGCGGTACAACAATTCACTTTGAAAGGACATTCATGCCTAAGCTGGCTTCCGCCCTGCTCTCCTGCACCTTCCTGCTGGCGGCAAGCCCTGCCCCGGCCGCGACGATCGAAGTGCGCGTGTCGAACGTCGCCGGCGGCAAGGGCCAGGTCAATGTCGCCGTGTGCGACCGCGAACGCTTCCTCAAGCAGTGCGCCTACAGCGCCTCGGTGCCGGCCCTGGCCGGCGAGACCGTGGTCATCCTCAAGAACATTCCGGCCGGCACCTGGGCCGTGCTGGCCTACCAGGACGAGAACGAAAACAGCGAGCTCGACCGCAACTTCATCGGCATCCCGAAGGAGAATTACGGCTTCAGCCGCGATGCCGCCGGCCGCTTCGGGCCGCCCGGCTTCGACGACGCCGCCATCGAGGTCCGTGAGGGCACGACCCTTGCCCCGATCCGGCTCCACTGAGGCAAAAAACGCCCATCCGCGGTGCGCCGGGGCGCCGGTGTGCACGCTCCGGGAGCAAGCTTGCTCCCGCTAAAAAATAACGATAGGAATCAGATAATTCTTCGGGTATCTTTGTGGTCTGACGCGTGGCCGGGCGGCGTTTCCGGCCATGATCGATAACACGGACGCAGGATGCGATGCCTGCGCTGGCTTGCTAGGGGAACGAGTAAATGAACGAGTTGGTCAATGCCATTAACGAATACGTCTGGAGCCTGGCCTTAATTGGCCTGTGCCTGGGCGCCGGCCTGTATTTCTCCATCCGGTCGCGCTTCCTGCAGGTGCGCCACGTCGGCGAAATGGTTCGCCTGATGTGGGACGGCAAGAGCTCCGAGCAGGGCGTCTCGTCCTTCCAGGCCCTGGCCATGACCCTGGCCGGCCGTGTCGGCACCGGCAACATCGCCGGCGTCGCCACCGCCATCACCTTCGGCGGCCCCGGCGCCGTGTTCTGGATGTGGATGATGGCCTTCCTGGGCGCCAGCTCGGCCTTCGTCGAATCCACCCTCGGCCAGGTCTACAAGGAAACGATCAACAAGCAGTTCCGCGGCGGCCCCGCCTTCTACATCGAGAAGGGCCTGGGCGTGAAGTGGTACGCGGTGCTGTTCGCGGTCGTCACCATCCTCGCCACCGGCCTGCTGCTGCCGGGCGTGCAGGCCAATTCGATCGCCGAAAGCCTGCATACCGCGACCGGCGTCGACACCATGTACACCGGCATCGGCCTGGCCCTGGTGCTGGCCTTCATCATCTTCGGCGGCGTCAAGCGCATTGCGACCTTCGCCGAATTCGTGGTGCCTTTCATGGCGATCGGCTACATCCTGGTGGCCTGCTTCATCGTGGCGATCAACATCGATCAGCTGCCGGGCGTGCTGAAGCTGATCTTCAGCTCGGCCTTCGGCCTGGACGCCGGCTTCGGCGCCATCCTCGGCCTGGCGATCCAGTGGGGCGTCAAGCGCGGCGTGTACTCGAACGAAGCCGGCCAGGGCACCGGCCCGCACGCTTCCTCGGCCGCTGAAGTGAGCCACCCGGCCAAGCAGGGCCTGGTGCAGGGCTTCTCGGTCTACATCGACACCCTGTTCGTGTGCTCGGCCACCGCCTTCATGCTCCTGATCACCGGCCAGTACAACGTGCAGGCCCCGGACGGTTCGCCGATGTTCGTCGGCGTGCAGGGCGTGGCCTCGGGTCCGGGCTATGTCCAGACTGCGCTGGAAAACATCATGCCGGGCTTCGGCTCGCTGTTCGTCGCCATCGCCCTGCTGTTCTTTGCGGGCACTACCATCGTCGCCTATTACTACATCGCCGAAACCAACATCGCCTACCTCAACCGCACCACCAACCGTCCGTGGCTGACCCTGGTGCTGAAGCTGGGCATGATCGCCTCGACCATCTACGGCGCCGTCAAGACCGCCGACGTGGCCTGGGCGCTGGGCGACCTGGGCGTGGGCCTGATGGCCTGGCTGAACCTGATCGCCATCCTCCTGATGCGCGACACCGCCTTCAAGTGCCTGCGCGACTACGAGGCGCAGAAGAAGCTGGGCAAGGATCCGGACTTCGATCCGGTGGCGCTGGGCATCAAGAACGCGCACTTCTGGGAGCAGCGCGTGGCCCTCGCGAAGAAACAGCCGAAGGCGGGCGACACGGTCGCTACGGAAATCGTCGGCTAAGCCTGCCGGGCTGCGGCCGCTTGGTGCGGCCGCAGCCCGGGTCAGGCGGACAGGCCTTTCTGCAGCAACTCGGCGACCAGCTGGTTCAGCTCAACGCCCTTCTCCTTGCTCAGCGTCTGCAGCTGCTGCACCAGGTCGCCGTTCAGTTTGACGGCAAACGGCACCAGTCCCAAGGCGCGATCACGTTCGCGCTGTTCGCGGCGGTCGGGCGCGGCCGCCTTGCCTGCCGCACCGAAGGCGGCTCCTTGCGCCCCCATCTGGTTCATCAGTTTCTTTGCATCGCTTTTTGCCAGGTCGGTCTTTTTCATCGCATGCCTCTATGTTGTCGAAGCTGGATTCTACTCGTGAATAGGACCGCCACCCGGAATTCGTTCAGCGCGCCGCCTCGAACATGGCCGTCAGCGCAGCGGCATTGCCGCCTTCCGGGCAGCCGGCCGCGTGTCCAGCCAGCTTGCCGTCCTTGAGCAGGAAAAACTCGGGGGTGTACGCGGCGATGTGAGCAGCTTCAGGTTCGCCTCACCCAAGCGCGCCAGCAACACCGGATTGCTGCGCAGCGCGGCGAGTGCATTGCGCGAGAAACCGCAGCCCGCACCGACTACCATCAGCAGTTCCCTGCCGGCGGGCGGCGGTGCTGCACGGCGCGTCAGCACGTTCGTGCCGCTGTCGTATTCGTACAGGCTGCGTCCGCTGAAGCCCTGACCGAGCGTGTCGACCACGGCGGGAATCTTCCGATGGCCGAGATGTGGCCGGTCCGCGACAAACATCTTCGCTTCGCTGAAGCGCCGGGTGTCGATGCCGCGCGCTAGCACATGTGCGGTGGCCTGTGAGTCCGGATCGCGTTGTTGCTCCGCTTCAGCGCAGCCGTCTCCATTGCGCGGGCAAATTCCTCTTCATAACGACGTGCGATGCGCGTGGTGTGGTTCGTACTCGTGGCATTCGCCGCACTCGTGAGTCTCACTTCAGGCGGCAGGTCAGCGCCCAGCAGCTGTCCCAGCGCCCGATCTTGATCTCGCGCACCGCCGTCCCCAGGCGCTTGCGCAGCGCGCTGTCGGTCGGATAGTTCTTGGGCAGCTCGTGGCGATTGCCGTCCGCGTCCACGAACTGGGCCCAGGTATTGCCTTGGGCGTCGGTGCGCGCGACCGTCGGGCTGGCGCCTTCGACGTACTCGTCGTCGATCAGCACCAGCAGCGCATCCTTGCCGATGCGGGCACGCAGGCCGGCCAGGAAGGCGTCCTGCTGCTCCTTTTTGAAGTGCGACCACAGGAAACCGGCGAACACCGCGGTGAATTTCCCCAGATCCGTGGGCAGGTTCAGCGCATCGACCACGCGGTACTCGACGTTTTCCAGCCCTTCGCCATGCTCGCGCGCCACGTTCAGCATGGCTTCGCTGATGTCGGTCGCCAGCACGGACTGGGCCGTCTCGGCGATCACGTCGGTGAAGTAGCCGGTGCCGCAGCCCAACTCGAGCACGGTGTGCCCGCGCATCAGGTCCGCGACCTGCTCGGCCACGTCGTCGAGGTCGTCCTGGCGGTCTTCGTCGGTTTCGTCGTGGAACTGGGCGTCGTAGTGGTCCGCGATGGCCGTGTAGAAGTCCGCGACTGGATTGGTACTCATGGTATTTCCTTATATTACAGTTCGTAGTTCTCGCCGCCGCGCATGGCGGACTCGACCATTTTGCGGTTGAGCGTCGGGGCGAGCAATTCGATGAAGGTATAAATGTAGCTGCGCAGGTAGGCGCCCTGCTTGACCGCCACGCGCGAGATGTTCATGCCGAACAGCTGGCCCACGGGAATCGCGCGCAGGTTGCGGTCGCGCTCCGGATCGAAGGCCATGCCGGCAATGATGCCCACGCCCATGCCCAGCTCGACATAGGTCTTGATGACGTCGGCATCGATCGCTTCCAGCAGCACGTCCGGCTTCAGGCTGCGCAAGCCGAAGGCATGGTCGATCTTGCTGCGGCCGGCGAATGCCGCATCGTAGGTGATGACCGGATAGGACGCGATTTCCTCCAGCGACACGGCTTTGGAGCGCAGCAGCGGGTGCTCGGGCGGCACGACCAGCACGTGTTCCCACTGGTAGCACGGCAGTGTGATCAGGCCGTCGATGGCGGCAATCGACTCGGTGGCGATGGCCAGGTCGGCCTGATCGTTCTTGACCATGTCGGCGATCTGCTTCGGATTCCCTTGCAATAAAGACAAGCGCACCTTGGGGTACTTCTGCATGAAGGCCTGCACCACCTTCGGCAGCATGTAGCGCGCCTGGGTGTGGGTGGTGGCAATGGTGAAGCTGCCGCTGTCATGGGCCGCGTATTCCTTGCCGATGCGCTTGAGGCTGTCGATCTCCTGCATGATCAGCTCGACCGACTGCAGCACCAGGCGGCCCGGCTCGGTGAGCCCGCGGATGCGCTTGCCATGGCGGGTGAAGATGTCGACGCCGAGCTCTTCCTCGAGTTCGATGATGGCTTTCGAGACCCCGGGCTGGGAGGTGAACAGGGCCTTGGCCGCATCGGTCAGGTTGTAGTTCTGGCGGACGGCTTCGCGCACGAAGCGCAGCTGGTGAAGATTCATGTAGTGATTCGGTTCTTATGATTGTGTCAGCAGACGACATTTTAAGATGCTTATTCAAGTTACGCATATAAGCAAATGAATTCTCCGTAGTTTGGAATATAAGCGCCACCCCCTAGACTTGGCCAACCATTTAACGGGTGGACAGTGTAGCAATGGGTCCATCCACACCGGACGAGACCATGTACCGCTACGACCACTACGACCATCTCATCGTGCGCGAACGCATCGCGCAGTACCGCAGCCAGGTGGAGCGCCGCCTGAACGGTGAGCTGACCGAAGAAGAATTCCTGCCGCTGCGCCTGCAGAACGGCCTATACATGCAGCGCCACGCCTACATGCTGCGCGTCGCCGTGCCCTATGGCCTGCTGTCCTCGGCCCAGATGCGCATGTTCGCTCATATTGCCCGTAAGTACGACCGTGGTTACGGCCATTTCACCACCCGCCAGAACATCCAGTACAACTGGATTGAGCTGGAGCAAACGCCGAGCATCCTGGAAGACCTGGCCTCGGTCGAGATGCACGCCATCCAGACCTCGGGCAATTGCATCCGCAACATCACCACCGACGAATTCGCCGGCGTGGCCGCCGACGAGATCATCGATCCGCGCCCTTTCGCCGAGATCCTGCGCCAGTGGAGCACCTTCCACCCCGAGTTCATCGCCCTGCCGCGCAAGTTCAAGGTGGCGATCAATGGCGCCGTCGAAGACCGCGCCGCCATCGCCATCCACGACATCGGCCTGACCCTGGTCAAGAATGACGCGGGCGAAGTCGGCTTCAAGTTCATGGCCGGCGGCGGCATGGGCCGTACCCCGATCCTGGGCTCGGTGATCCGCGACTTCCTGCCGTGGCAGCACCTGCTGACCTATACCGAAGCCGTGATGCGCGTGTACAACCAATACGGCCGCCGCGACAACAAGTACAAGGCCCGCATCAAGATCCTGCTGAAGGCCCTCGGCGTCGAGGAGTTCACGCGCCAGGTCGAAGCCGAATGGGCCGACCTGAAGGATGGTCCGGAAACCCTGACCCGGGAAGAATTCGACCGCGTCGCCCAGTGGTTCCAGCCGCACGGCTATGCCCAGCTGGACGATAGCGATCCGGCTGCCCGGCATCCGGACAACCGCGCCTTCGCCAACTGGCTCAACCGCAACGTCAAGCCGCACAAGGTGGCGGGCTATGCCGCCGTGGTGCTGTCGCTCAAGAAGACCGGCGTGCCGCCGGGCGATGCGACTGCCGAGCAGATGGACTTCGTGGCCGACCTGGCCGACAAGTACAGCTTCGGTGAACTGCGCGTGACCCACGAACAGAACCTGGTGCTGGCCGACGTCGAGCAGTCGAAACTGTTCGAACTGTGGCAGCTGGTGAAAGCCAAGGGCCTGGCGACGCCGAACATCGGCCTGCTGACCGACATCATCGCTTGCCCGGGCGGCGATTTCTGCTCGCTGGCGAACGCCAAGTCGATCCCGATCGCGGCCGCCATCGCGGAACGCTTCGACAACCTCGACTTCCAGCACGACATCGGCGACATCGAACTGAACATCTCGGGCTGCATCAACGCCTGCGGCCACCACCACGTGGGTGCGATCGGCATCCTCGGCGTCGACAAGGACGGCAGCGAGTGGTACCAGGTGTCGATCGGCGGCTCGCAGGGCAACAACTCGGCGATCGGCAAGATCATCGGGCCCTCTTTCTCGGCGCAGCAGATGCCGGAAGTGGTCGGCCGCCTGCTCGAGGTCTACGTGCGCGAGCGCTTCGAGGGCGAACGCTTCGTCGACACCGCCCAGCGCCTGGGTGTCGCGCCGTTCAAGGAATACGTGTATGCCACGCCGATCGCGGCGGGCGAACTGGTTGGAGAAGACCACTATGCTTAATTCGCACAAGCAGATCATCAAGCACCGCGAAGTGGTCGAAGACGACTGGGCGGTCCTGCGTCTCGACGAGGGTCAGGCTGCGGAAACCGTCGAAGTCCCGGAAGGCAAGATCATCGTGCCGCTGACCGTATGGCAGGCGCAGCGCGCGGCGCTGTCCGGCCGCGCCGAGATCGGCGTCTGGCTCGCGCCGGACGAACAGGCGGCAAGCATCAAGGACGACCTGCATCGCTTCGGCGTGATCGCCGTGGACTTCCCCAAGTTCTCGGACGGCCGCGGCTACTCGACCGCCTTCAACCTGCGCAAGCGCCTCGGCTACACCGGCGAGCTGCGCGCCATCGGCGACGTGCTGCGCGACCAGCTGTGGCCCCTGTCGCGCGTCGGCTTCGATGCCTTCGCCACCCGCCAGGACCGCAGCATCCACGACGCGCTCAAGGGCTTGACCGTGTTCTCGGAAACCTACCAGGCCTCGGTCGACCAGCCGCTGCCGTTGTTCCGCCGCGCGCCGCGCGGCACGCCGCCCGAACTGACGGACGTCGGCGCGGGCATCTAAAGGAAGCACCATGAGCGACCTGCACCACCGCGTCGAGGAAACCCAGGCCATCCTGGCACGCATCGCCCGCGAGTACTCGCCCGCGGTGTTTGCATCGAGCCTGGCGGCCGAGGACATGGTCCTGACCGACCTGATCCTGAAAGCACAACTGCCGATCGGGATCTTCTCGCTCGAGACCGGCCGCCTGCACGCCGAGACCCTGGACATGCTGAAGCGCGTGCGCGAGACCTATGGCTACGAGATCGCCCTGTTCCGCCCGCAGCCCGAGGCGGTCGAGGCCTACGTGGCGCAGAACGGCCTGAACGCCTTCTACGACAGCGTCGAGATGCGCAAGGAATGCTGCCGCGTGCGCAAGGTCGAGCCGCTGGGCCGCGCGCTCAGCGGCAACAAGGCCTGGATCACCGGCCAGCGCCGCGCGCAATCCACCACCCGCGCCGAACTGGCGGTCCAGGAAGACGACGCCGCCCACGGCCTGCAGAAGTTCAACCCGCTGGCCGACTGGTCGGAAGAGAACGTGTGGGACTACCTGCGCGCCAACAAGGTGCCCTACAACGCCCTGCACGACCGCGGCTATCCCTCGATCGGCTGCGAACCCTGCACCCGCGCGATCCAGCCGGGCGAGGACGTGCGCGCCGGGCGCTGGTGGTGGGAAAACCCCGAGTCGAAGGAATGCGGCCTGCACGTGGTCGACGGCAAACTCATTCGCATCAAATCCGTGGCCGCGTAAGCAGCCAATACGCAGCCAACAACAGGCAAACCAACATGACGACAGTATTCGACAATCCGGGCGTACTCACCGACGTGAACGCGCGCCACCTCGACGCCCTCGAATCCGAGGCCATCCACATCCTGCGCGAAGTGGCGGCCGAATGCAGCAACCCCGCCCTGCTGTTCTCGGGCGGGAAGGATTCGGTCGTGCTGCTGCGCCTGGCCGAAAAAGCCTTCCGTCCGGGTAAATTCCCGTTCCCGCTGGTGCACATCGACACCGGCCACAACTTCGCAGAAGTGATCGCCTTCCGCGATGCGCGCGTGGCGGAACTGGGCGAGCGCCTGATCGTCGGCTCGGTCGAGGATTCGATCAAGCGCGGCACCGTGCGCCTGCGTAACCCGGCGACCGACTCGCGCAACGCCGCCCAGGCCGTGACCCTGCTGGAAACCATCGCCGAACACGGCTTCGACGCCTGCATCGGCGGCGCCCGCCGCGACGAGGAAAAGGCGCGCGCCAAGGAACGCATCTTCTCCTTCCGCGACGAATTCGGCCAGTGGGATCCGAAGGCCCAGCGCCCGGAGCTGTGGGACCTGTATAACACCCGCGTCCACCCGGGCGAGAACATGCGCGTGTTCCCGATCTCGAACTGGACCGAGCTGGACGTGTGGCAGTACATCGCCCGCGAGAAGCTGGCCTTGCCCCCGATCTACTTCGCGCACGAGCGCCAGGTGATCCCGCGCAACGGCCTGCTGGTGCCGCTGACACCCCTGACCCCGGCCCGTGAAGGCGAGACGGTCGAGACCCGCACCGTGCGCTTCCGCACCGTGGGCGACATCTCCTGCACCTGCCCGGTGGCATCCAACGCCAGCACCGTGGAGAACATCATCGCCGAGACGGCCGTCACCGAAGTGACCGAGCGCGGCGCGACCCGGATGGACGACCAGACCTCCGAAGCCTCGATGGAAAAACGCAAGAAGCAAGGATATTTCTGATGAATGCCCGCATTGACACCCCCTTTGATAACCTCCACCAGAGCGGTATGCTGCGCTTCATCACCGCGGGTTCCGTCGACGACGGCAAGAGCACCCTGATCGGCCGCCTGCTGTACGACAGCAAGGGCATCTTCGCCGACCAGCTGGCCGCCGTCTCGCGCTCGAAGCACAAGCGCACCGTGGGCGACACCATCGACCTGTCGCTGCTGACCGACGGCCTGGAAGCCGAGCGCGAACAGGGCATTACCATCGACGTGGCCTACCGCTACTTCGCCACGCCGAAGCGCAAGTTCATCATCGCCGACACCCCGGGCCACGAGCAGTACACCCGCAACATGGTGACCGGCGCCTCGACCGCCGACGCCGTGATCATCCTGGTGGACGTCTCGAAGGTAAAACTGGGCGACGACGGCAGCGTGGAGCTGCTGGTGCAGACCAAGCGCCACTCGACCATCGCCAAGCTGCTGCAGATCGAACACGTGATCGTGGCCGTCAACAAGATGGACCTGGTGAACTACGACCAGGCCGTGTACGACCGCATCGTCGCCGCCTACGGTGAATTCGCGCAATCGCTGGGCCTGAAGGACGTCACCGCGATCCCGCTGTCGGCCCTGGCCGGCGACAACGTGGTGGATGCGTCGGAAAAGATGCCGTGGTACGCCGGCCCGACCCTGATCGAGCTGCTCGAAGGCCTGTCGGTCTACGATGAATCGCACGCCGCACCCTTCCGCTTCCCGGTGCAGCTGGTGGCGCGCCACAACGGCCACGAAGCCAATGACTTCCGCGGCTACATGGGCCGCATCGAGTCGGGCAAGGTCTCCGTTGGGGACAAGCTCGTCGTCCAGCCTTCGGGCCAGACCGCCACCGTCAAGGACATCGTGACCTTCGACGGTTCGCTGCAATCGGCCGTGGCCGGCCAGTCGGTCACCCTGCTGCTGAACGAATACCTCGACATTTCGCGCGGCGACCTGCTGGCAAGCAGCGAGCAGCCGGCCACCCAGCTGAAGCAGGTGGTGGCGGACGTGTGCTGGATGTCGGACGAACCGCTGGATGCGCGCCGCAAGTACTGGATCAAGCATGGCACCCGCCAGACCGCTGCCAAGATCAAGCAGGTGGACAGCATCCTCGACGTCAACACCCAGCAGCGCAAGGCAGGCGACCTGGCCGACGGCCTGAAGCTGAACGACATCGCCAGCGTGCAGCTCACCGTCCAGCAGCCGCTGGCGGCCGACGCCTACGCCGACAACCGCGCCACTGGGGCCTTCATCCTGATCGACGAAGTCACCCACCAGACCGTCGCGGCAGGTATGATCCGTCTGGATCAACACCAATAAGGGAAAACGAAGCATGGGGGCACTGGGCAAAGTCTATCTGGTAGGAGCCGGCCCCGGTGCCGCCGATCTCATCACCGTACGCGGCGCGCGCCTGCTGGCGCAGGCCGACGTCGTGCTCTACGACGCCCTCGTCACCCCCGAGATGCTGGACCTGTGCCGCCAGGCCGAGCTGATCCCCGTCGGCAAGCGCTCGGGCCAGCGCTCCACGGCGCAAACCCTGATCAACCAGCAGCTGGTCGAATGCGCCGGCAAGTTCCAGCGCATCGTCCGCCTGAAGGGCGGCGACCCGATGCTGTTCGGCCGCGCCGACGAAGAGTTGCGTACGCTGGAAGCGGCGGGCATCGACGTCGAAGTCGTCCCCGGCATCACCACCGCGGTGGCGGCGGCGGCATCGACCAAACAGCCGCTGACCAAGCGCGGCGTGGCGCGCAGCGTCGCCTTCTTCACCTCGAGCACCGCGCCCGACCAGCCCGACCACCCTGCCCTGCCCGAGACCGACACCCTGGTCCAGTACATGGGCGGACGCGAAGCGGCGGCCACCGCCGAGCGCCTGCTGGCGGAAGGACGGCGGCCGGACTTGCCGGTGGTGGTGGTGGAGAACTGCAGCCGCGCCGACGAGCGCATCCTGCGGCTGACTTTATCGGACCTGGCGCGCGGCCTGGAGCCGGGGCATGGGCCGGTGCTGGTGATGCTGGGCGAGGCGCTCGCGAAACGCGAGCACCAGACCTGACTCACGCCCAGGGCGTGAACTCGATCCCGTTCCGGATCGCCCCGATCACCTGCGCCTGGTTCTCGGCGCTCTCGCTGAAGAAGGCCAGCACCTGCTCGCGCGGCGTGTGCAGATCGCCCAGCGCCTTCATCCAGTAATCGCGGCCGGCGCCTTCGGCGCTCCGGTGCAGCACGTTGTTGTACAGGAGCTCGACGAACTGGGCGTCGCTGGCGTTGGCGCCGTACAGGCTCTTGAACTCGGCGCTGGTCGCGAAACCGGCCGCCACCTGCTCCAGGCTGATGCCGGCATCCATCATCTTGATCCAGTAGCCCACGCCCTGCTTGTCCGGGGCGCGGTTGAACGCGGCCTTGTACAGGCGGTAGGCCTGGCCGGCGGTACCCTCGATGTCCAGCGCCAGCGAGACGTCGTTGAACGCGATGCGCTCGACGTTGACCAGGGTGTCGACGCCGCTGCTGCCGACGTTGTCGATCACGGTCGCCGCGCCGGCATCGCGCAGCACCGTGAAGCCGCCGCGCATGCCGGCGTAGCTGACCGTGTCCACGCCGCCGAAGCCTGCCAGGCGTTGGCTGCCGGCGCCGCCCACCAGGTGGCTGCCGCTGTCGCCGAACCAGCCGCTGCCGCCGCTCCCATTGTCCATGCCGCCGGTCAGCACGCGCACCTCCACCTGGGCCGCGCCGTTGGCGGCCGTGTCGACCCAGGCGGCGGCGAAGCCGCCGTTCGCCAGGGCGGTGAGTTCCGGGTGGGCCTGGTCGCCGGCACGGCCTTCGTTGATCGCGAACTCGCGCAGGTCGATCGCGTTGCCGCCGCCGTCGAAGCGGCGGCCGAACACACCGTTGCCCTCGAAGTCGCCGGTGGCCGACTGCCAGCCGATCACGAAGCCGCCGTTGGACAGCGCGGTCACGGAGGCTTCGAAGCGCCCGCCGCCGCTGTCGATGTTGGCTTGGGTGATCGCGCCCACCTTGTTGCCAGCCGCGTCGTAGCGCTGGAAGAAGATGTCGCTGATGGTGAAGCCGAGCGGCTCGTTGGCATAGCTGTCCCAGGCGACCGCGTAACCGCCGCCCGCCAGCGCCGCGATGGTCGGCAGCGGCGCGGCGGTGCCGAGGCTGGCCGCCAGGCCGTCGCCGTTGACCACGCTCGCCGCGCCGCCCTGGGCCGCGACGTAGACGTTGCCGTCGCCGATCTCGCCCCAGGCCACGGTGTAGCCGCTGCCGGTGGCGGCAAGGCTCGGGTTGAACGCCGTGCCGAGCGTGCCGTAGACCTGCTCGCCGCCGACCGGGTTGCCGGCGGCGTCCAGCACGCGCACGTGGACCTGGCCGCCGGCGCGCCAGGCGATGGCGAAGGATCCGTCCTGCAGCGCCACCACGTCCGGCATGGCGGCGTCCGCGGCGGGTGCCGCGTCGGCCAGCAGCTGCGCGCCCTGGTTGCCGTTGACGTCGGCGATCTTGAAGGCGATGCGCGGCTGGCCGTTCACCATGCTGGTGTAGGCCGTCACGAAGCGCCCGCCGCCCAGGGCCGCCACGGATGGCTGGCCGTCGGCGCCGTCCCACGCGGGCGTCAGCGCGAAGGCGCCGGAGCGCGCGTTGCCGGCGGCGTCGCGTACCTGCGCCCAGATGGCATTGTCGGCGCCCTGCCAGACGGCCGCGAAACCGCCATCCTGCAAGCTTGCCAGGGCCGGGTCGGCGGCGGCGCCGGCGGCACCCAGCGCGGCTTCGCCGCCGAAGCCGTTCAGCTCGCGCGTGCTGCCCGCTTCGACCGTGTACACCAGGGTCTCGGCGATGCCCTTGCCCGGCAGCGGGTTGCCGGAGTAATCGATCTGGTTGCGGTCGTAGTAATGCGCGGTGACCGTCACCGGGGTGCCGGCGGCCGGCATCAGGGCGGCATTCGCAACCACCAGCCGGGCCGTGGTGTCGACGGCCGGGTTGTAGTCGATCCTGAACAGGCCCGGAACGGACTGGGCGTCGATCACCCAGCGGCCGCTCGTCAGCAGCCCGAAGTCGATCGGGGTCAGGACGGCGGCAACCTCGCCGGTCCGCAGGCTCGTCAACAGGGTATTGCGGTCGTCGATGATGCCGACCGGGGCGTAATCGATTTCGGTGCTCATGGGAATGTCCGGATGGGTGAGGCGCGCAGAAAGCGCTGAATGGCTTAATGATGCCCTACGCCAACATATTTTCCCAGAGGGAATTTAAATTCCACACGGCAATGCGACAGAAATCCAACAGAAGATTGCCGCCCTGTCAGCGATGTTTGCAGGCTGTTTAGCCAGCCTGCAAAGGATCTTGTTCTTATACCCAGGGCAGGAAATCGATCCCGTTCTGGATCGCGCCGATCACTTGCGCCTGGTTCTCCGTGCTTTCGCTGGCCAGGGCCGGGCCGCCGCCCGGCGCGGCGCTGCCCAAACTCAGGTCGGCGCCGAAGCCATCCAGGCCGCGCGAACTGCCCGTAGGCGATGCTGAACAGGCCGGGATGCGACTGGACGTCGATGATCCTTGCACATCCGCTCAGGCCATCGAACGGATGCAGTAATCGGTCATCGCCGCCTGCACGGCCGGGTCTTCGCCGATGGCGCCGGCGATGTGCAGGCGCAGGCCGGGATGGGCGGCACGGATCTCGTCCGCCAGCAGCGGCAGGTCGCGCAGCAGGTGGCCGCCCTGCCCCAGGAAGACCGGCACCACCGAGATCTCGGCCACGCCTTCCGCGACCAGCGCGTCGATGGTCGCGGGCAGGCGCGGCTCCATCAGTTCGAGGAAGGCGAGCGTCACGCGCACCTCCGGCAGGCGCGCCTGCGTCTGGTCGCGCAGGCGTTCGAAGGGCGCGGCCCAGCTTTGGGCGCGGGCGCCGTGGGCGAACAGGACGAGTGCACGGTTCATGGGAGTCTCTTTCATCAGTGTCGCTCCACCCACATCAGGGCCCCGATCGCGAGCAGCAGGAACAGCAGGCTCGGTGCGGCCGCCGTGAAGAAGGCCGGCAGCGCGGTCAGCACGCCCAGGTTCGAGAACAGTGCGTTCAGCAGCAGGAAGCTCACGCCGATCATGATGCCGACGAAAATCTTGAGGCTCACGCCGCCGCTGCGCGTATGCAGGTAGGCGAAGGGCAGCGCCAGCGCCATCAGGACCATGATCGACAGCGGATCGATGATCTTCTTCCAGAACGCCACCTTGAAGCGTCCGGTCTCCTGGCGATTCTCGGCCAGGTGGCGCGTGTACACGGCCAGTTCGTTGGCCGACATGCGCTCGGGGTCGGAACGCGACACCGACAGGATCTTGGGCGTGATCTCGGAGGCCAGGTCGAGGGTGTCGAGCTTGCGGGTCGCGACGGCGGCGGTCTCCTGGCCGAAGCTGGCCGCGATCGACTGGCCTTGCGGCACCGGCGCACCCGGCGCGGGCAGCGTGCGGCTGTTCGAGAACATGGTCTCGCTGACGCCGCTCAGGCGCCAGGTGTTGTCGCCGCGGTAGCTGCCGGCGCTGGCGGTGATCACGGCGCGCATGCGCATGTTGGCGTCGAATTCGTACAGGCGCACGTCGACCAGCTGGCCGTCGGGACCGATCTGGCGCACATTGAAGAAGCGCGTGCCGATCACCGGCCCCTTGACGCCCTCGGCATGGATGCTGTCCTTGGTCCACATCCCCGAGCGGAACTCGGCCGACAGGGTCGAACCCTTGGCGGCCAGGCGCACGCGCTCGGCCAGCGGCGCCGTGCGCGGGGTAATCAGCTCGCCGAACACGAAGGTGATCAGCACGAATACCAGGCCGACCTTGAACAGCATCCAGGCCGCCATCCGCGTCGACATCGAGGACGCGCGCATGATGGTGAATTCGGAGCTGGAGGCGAATTGCGCCATCGTGTAGATGGTGCCGATCAGGGCCGCCACCGGCATCACCTGGTAGACGTTGCCCGGCACCAGCAGCAGCACGTAGATCAGCGCGTGCTGGAATTCGTAGCCGCCCTTGCCCACCGACGGCAGTTCGCTGGTCAGGTCCATGAAGGAGATCAGGGCGAGGAAGGCGACCAGCACGAAGGCGACCGCCTGCGCGATATTGACCGCGAAGTAGCGTTGCAGGACCGTCATTCCGCCTCCGCCCTGGCCAGCGGCGCCGGCGCCTTGCCCTTCGCCGGGCCGGCCAGCTTGCGCCGCTTCCAGGCGCCGAGCAGCGCCAGCGGGTGCCAGCGGTGGTTGACGTTCAGGCGCCAGGCGAACAGCCCCAGCACCGTGAGCCCGGCCGCCAGGTGCAGCGGCCACCATGCCATCTCGAATTCGAGCTTGGCGCGCTTGACGCTGTTCTCCATCATCTTGTTCAGGTTCAGGTAGGTAAAGAAGATCAGCAGGGCCAGGATCATGTTGGCGGAACTGCCCGCGCGCGGGTTGACGAAGCCGAGCGGGATCGCCAGCAGCATCAGCACCAGGCAGATGATCGGCGCCGAGATGCGCGCCAGCAGCTCGGCGCGGGTGTACTGGTTATCGTGCTGCAGCAGCACCGAGGTCGGGAGCGCGTTGCTGGGCGTGTCGGTGCCGAGCACCGGGGCCTTGGTCGCGACGCGCATCTTGTAGCGCTCGAACTCCATCGACTGGAAGTCGGCCTGCCCCGGTATGCCCTGGTAGCGCCGGCCATTGCTCAGCACCAGGTACTGGCCGCCCTTGGCGTCGGTCTCGATGACGCCCTCCTTGGCGACGACGATCGAGGTGTTGCCGTTCTTGTCCTGGGAGTTGACGAACACGTTCTGCACCACGGTGGCGCCGGTGGTCGAGCGTTCGACGAAGAACACGCGGTCGGCGGACGAGGATTCGCGGAACTGCCCGGGCGCCACCCGCTTGAGGTCTTCGCGCTTCTGGAAGCGCTCGACGAATTCGACACGCTTCATCGCGGCCCAGGGCGTGACCAGCAGCGACAGCGCGGCGACCACCACCAGGACCGGCAGGCCGAAGGTGAGCACCGGGCGGATCCAGCGCATCAGCGACATGCCGGAGGCGAACCAGACGACCATCTCGGAATCGCGGTAGCTGCGCGTGACCGCGGCCAGCACCGAAATGAACACGGTGAGCGTGAGGATGGTGGGCAGGTAGTTCAGGATGGCGAATCCGATCAGGGCCAGCACGTCGGCCGGATCGACCTTGCCGCCGGCGGCCGTGCCGAGGACCTTGATGAGCGTCCAGGTGACCAGGATCGTGAACAGCACCGTAAAGGTGGCGCCGGCCGAACTGGCCAATTCACGTTGCAGGGCGCGTCGAAAGATCATTCAATAATAGCTATAATTGCAGGTTAGGCACGTTAGTACGCAATGCGCCGCGAAAATCAAACCGGAGAACCAAAAATGGACTTTAGCATAAAAGCATTCGACACCAAGAACACCCTGGCCGCTGCGAAAGCCGGCGTGGTGGCGGTTGCCGTGTTCGAAAACAAGAAGCTGTCGCAGGCTGCCAGGGCGCTGGACGCCAGTGGCGAGATCAGCGCGGCGGTCAAGTCCGGCGATATCAGCGGCAAGGCCGGTTCGACCCTGCTGCTGCGCGGCGTGACTGGCGTCGCCGCGGCCCGCGTGCTGCTGGTTGGCATGGGCACGGACGAAGCGGTGAGCGAAAAGAGCTTCAGCACCGCCGTCGGCGCCGCCCTGAAGGTATTCGGCACCCTGGGCAGCCAGGATGCCATTATCGCATTCCCTATCGCGGATGTGAAAGAGCGGGACATCAACTGGGCCGTGCGCGCACTTGTGATCGCGGCCAATGAGACCGAACACCGTACTGATACGCAGAAGAGCAAGAAAGACCCGGCGCCCGCCGGCGTGCGCAAGATCGTCATCGCCGCCGACGCCGCGAACGCCGCCCCCCAGCTCAAGGGCACCCTGGCCCAGGCCGTCGCGATCTCGAACGGCATGGCGCTGACCAAGGAACTGGGCAACCTGTCGCCGAACGTCTGCACCCCGACCTACCTGGCCAACACCGCGCGCCAGCTGGCCAATCAATTCGGCTTCGAGATCGAAGTCCTGGAGCGCAAGCAGCTCGAAGCGCTGAAGATGGGCAGCTTCCTGTCGGTGGCCAAGGGCAGCGACGAAGCGCCGAAGTTCATCGTCCTGAAGCACATGGGCGGCAACAAGAAGGATGCGCCGACCGTCCTGGTCGGCAAGGGCATCACCTTCGACACCGGCGGCATCTCGATCAAGCCGGGTCCGAACATGGACGAGATGAAGTACGACATGTGCGGCGCCGGCTCGGTGCTGGGCACCTTCCGCGCGATCGGCGAGATGGACCTGAAGCTGAACGTGATCGGCATCGTGGCGGCCTGCGAGAACATGCCGTCGGGCCGCGCCTCGAAGCCGGGCGACATCGTCACCTCGATGAACGGCCTCACCATCGAGATCCTGAACACCGACGCCGAAGGCCGCCTGATCCTGTGCGACGCCCTCACCTACGCCGAGCGCTTCAAGCCGGCCGCCGTGGTCGACATCGCGACCCTGACCGGCGCCTGCATCGTGGCCCTGGGCCACCACACCAGCGGCCTGTTCACCCGCCACGACGAGGCGCACGACGCGCTTGCCCAGGAACTGCTGGACGCCGGCAAGCAGGCCGGCGACGTGGCATGGCGCTTCCCGCTGGGCGAGAATTACAACGAGCAGCTGAAGTCGAACTTCGCC
This sequence comes from Telluria sp. ZB4P36, assembly GCF_059685865.1. Taxonomy (NCBI): domain Bacteria; kingdom Pseudomonadati; phylum Pseudomonadota; class Betaproteobacteria; order Burkholderiales; family Oxalobacteraceae; genus Telluria; species Telluria sp. ZB4P36. Next base: position 30,645 of record NZ_JCASIE010000015.1, on the reverse strand, counting down.
GACCTGGCCAACATCGGCACCCCGGGCGCAGCCTCGATCACCGCGGCCTGCTTCCTGGAGAACTTCACCCGCAAGTACACCTGGGCCCACCTGGACATCGCCGGCACCGCCTGGAAGTCGGGCGCCGCCAAGGGCGCCACCGGGCGTCCGGTGCCGCTGCTGACCACCTTCCTGATGAACCGCGTCTGATATATTGTTCCACCAAGTAAAACAGCCCCGCTTGCGGGGCTGTTCTCGTTCCAGGGTCTGCCGGCGTCAGAACACGGCGCTATCGACCCGCTGGGCCGCCGCCAACTCCTCGCGCGGCCGGGCCGGTGCCATGAGCACCGTCAGGTTGGCCGGATACGACCAGCTTGCCCCAGAATACTTGTCTACCGCGAAACCCATGCCGGCGCTGATGACCACGTTGCCCATCAGGCTCATGGCGTCGGGACGCGAGCCGAAGGCTTCCTGCGCCATGCCCATGCCCGCCTTCTTGCAGCTGACGACCAGCGGTTCGGCGCTGCGCGCGATCGTGACCCGTCCGGGCGCCACGACGAACCAGCGCCCCAGGTTATTGCTCAGCAGGCAACCGACCCCGCCGACTTCCTGGTAGTCGAGCACGGCGTGCAGTTCGACCTGCTGCTGCAGGGGAGCGTCGGAAACGGTGGCGCAGCCGCCCAGGAAGAACGGCCCGATCAGGAAAGAGAGGAAGAACTTCCGGGAAAAACGCGACATAAGGACCCGCCAGGAAAGCTGTATGCCTCATTAACGGCAGGCAAGAGCAGATACTGAAGGGTCGATGCGCTATTCGTCCGTAGCAGGAAGTAGCGCGAAGCGCGGCACGGCCGCGCCGTCGACGCTGACGGTCTCGAAGAAAGCGGCACGCGGACGCACCCAGACCGCGCCGTCCTGGCCGCGGTACACCATCACGGGCGTGTGATCCGCCTCCAGCACGGCCTCGCAGACCAGTTCATAGATACCGCCCTTGTAGTGGCGGTAGCGCCGCGTGGGCGACATCAGGCCTTGCTGTCGGCCAGGGCCTTCTGCTTTTTCTTGAGGCTCTGGATGACCTTCAGCACGCCTTCCATGCCGGCGGCCTCGTCCAGTTCGCTGAAGGCGTCGAGCACTTCGTTGAGCACACGGTTGCGCACCATGGCCTCGTCCTGCGTGACCGCAGGCTTGGCCTCGGCTTCCCTGGCGAATTTCGACGGCGCGTCGGCCGCAGCCTTGGCGCCATGCGTCAGGGCAGCCTGCCAGATCACCCAGCGGCGCTGGGTTTCATAGACGAGGTATTCCTCGGGCTTGTCTTCGCGGCGGCGGGTGATATGGCCTTCGCGTTGGGCCCACGCTTCGAATGCAGTGCGCATTTCAGTCCTTTGTCAGTCGGCGTTCGGGTTCATCTGCTATCGAAAAAACAAGATTTCGAATAGTACCACTTTGCACCGTGCCAACATGCCCGCACGATTCAGCGAAAACAATGACAACCGAACTTGTTTCTCAATCTGCAAATAGTACAAGGTTAGTTGCACTAGCGCAATAAGTATATTCCCACACGGAAACAGTGTTAAATACTGTGGCGCTAGTTTAATTCTTTTACGAACATTTTTACACCCCGTTCCGCAGGAAATTACCAATTTTTTTATTATTCTATTAATTCATTTTAGCATAGCGACTTGCATTGCACACAATTGTTATAGGCTATCTAATAACAGTTCCCAATGGTCTAGCATAAATACAACTGTCATATCAGCGGTTTTATCCTGCATGCATGAGCCGGACGGACTGGCCGGCTTTCCGCTCATCTTGCAAACGGTTATGATGCCGCCTTCGACCACCCACCTGCCCGCCCATGAAGATCGCCACCTGGAACGTCAACTCGCTGAAAGTCCGCCTCCAGCACCTGCTCACCTGGCTGGAAGCCAATCCGGTCGACGTCCTGTGCATCCAGGAAACCAAGCTCACCGACGACAAGTTTCCGGTGGCCGAGATCAATGCCGCCGGCTACCAGGTCGCCTTCATCGGCCAGAAGACCTATAACGGCGTGGCGATCCTGTCGAAGCATCCGATCGAAGACGTCCAGAAAGGCAATCCCCATTTCGAGGACGAGCAGCAGCGCCTGATCGCCGCGACCATCGCCGGCATGCGCATCATCTGCGCCTATGTGGTGAACGGACAGGAAATCGGCAGCGACAAATTCGCCTACAAGATGGCCTGGCTGGCCGGACTGCGCGAATGGGTGGCGGAAGAAATGCGCAGCCACCCGCAACTGGCCGTCCTGGGCGACTACAACATCGCGCCGGAAGCATGCGACGTGCACGACCCGGCCGAGTGGGAAAACCACATCCATTTCACGCCGCCGGAACGCGCCGCGCTCCAGGAGCTGATGGCGCTCGGCCTGTCGGACGCCTTCCGCCTGTTCGAGCAGCCGGAAAAGCAGTACAGCTGGTGGGATTACCGCCAGATGGCCTTCCGCCGCAACCGCGGCCTGCGCATCGACCACATCCTGCTCACCGGCGAACTGGCGAAGCGCTGCACGGCCTGCCATATCGACCGCGAAACCCGCAAGTGGGAGCAGCCGTCGGACCATGTGCCGGTGGTGGCGACGCTGGCCGATTGAGAACCTAGTCCTCGATCATCCCCACCACCGAACTGACCAGCAGCCGCGCCGCCTCGCCCGCCGGCAGTGGCCGCGCGAACAGATAGCCCTGGGCGAACTGGCAGCCGAAGCCGCCCAGCAGCCCATACTGCCCTTCCGTCTCGACGCCCTCGGCCACCACCGACAGCCCCAGGCTGTTCGCCAGCGCCATCACGGCCGCCACGATGGCGCGGTCTTCCGCACTGACCTCCAGCTCGCGCACGAAGGCGCGGTCGATCTTGATCTTGCGGACCGGGAAGCGCTTCAGGTAGGCCAGGCTTGAATAGCCGGTGCCGAAGTCGTCGATCGACAGGCGCATGCCCATGCCGTTGATCTGGCGCAGGATGTCGAGGGTGCGCCCGCCATGCTGCATCAGCGCGGTCTCGGTGATCTCGAATTCCAGCAGCGAAGGGTCGATGCCGGTCTCGCCGACGATGCGGAGCATCGAGGCCACCAGCCCGTCGTGCATGAACTGGCGCGCCGACAGGTTGATCGCAAGCGGCACCGCGGCCAGGCCGCGGCCCTGCCAGGCCATGCTCTGCTCGCAGGCGGTGCGGATCACCCACTCGCCGACCGGCACGATCATCCCGTTCTCTTCCAGGATCGGGATGAACTCGTCCGGCCCTACCAGCACCTCGCCCCCCCTGCGCCAGCGCAGCAGGACCTCGAGCGCATGCAGGCGGCGCGTGGCGGCGTCGACGATGGGCTGGTAGTGCAGTTCGAATTCCCCGCGCGTGAGCGCGCCGCGCAGGCTGGACTCCAGCTCGAAGCGGCGCGCCGCCGCCTGGTTCATGCGCTGGTCGAAGAACTGGTAGTTGTTGCGCCCGGCCGCCTTGGCGTGGTACATCGCGGCGTCGGCATGGCGCATCAGGGTCTCGACGTCGTTGCCGTCATCCGGGCACAGGCAGATGCCGATCGAGGGCGAGATGTGCAGGCTGTGGCCCTCGAGCGGGAACGGGGTCGCCAGCGCCTCGATGATCTTGTCGCCCACCTGGGCGCAATCCTCGGCGCCGCCGACGTCCGGCAGCAGGATCACGAACTCGTCGCCGCCCAGGCGCGCCACGGTGTCGCTGTCGCGCACCGCCGTGCACAGGCGCCGCGCGACCTCGCGCAGCAGCTGGTCGCCGGTGGCATGGCCGAGCGAATCGTTGATGGTCTTGAAGCGGTCGAGGTCGAGGAACATCACCGCCAGCTTGCGCCCGTTCCGGTTGGCCGAACGCAGCGCGCACTCGATCCGGTCGGACAGCAGCGCGCGGTTCGGCAGCCCGGTCAGGCTGTCGTGGTAGGCCATGTGGTGCACGCGCGCCTCGGCCTGGCGCCGTTCGGCGATTTCTTCCTGCAGCAGCGCATTCGCCCCCGCCAGTTCGGCGGTGCGTTCGGCCACCCGGACTTCGAGCTCGTCGCGCGCACGCCGGATCGCATCGGCCGCCTCGCGCCCGGCGGTGACGTCGTCGATCAGCCAGACGCTGCGCCCGGCCTTGTCAAGCGCGTCGAACAGGCGGCCCGACAGGCGCGCCCAGAAGCGGCTGCCGTCGCGCCGCGCCATCTGGTATTCCGCCGTGTGCACCCGGCCGGCCTCGAAACTGCGCGCGGTATCCAGGCGCGCCATCTTCCAGCTGGCCTCGTCCGGATACAAGCTGCGCACCGGGGTGCCGTCCATGCCGCCGGCCGGGCTGCCGAACAGCTCTTCCATCTTGCTGTTGCAGTGCAGGGTCACCCCGTCCTCGACCACCGCGATGCCGAGCACCGCGTTGTCGAGGATCGCGCGGTTCTCCATCAGGGCGTTGCGCAGCTGGATTTCGTCGGCACGTTCGCGGGTGCGGTCCTCGAACATCCAGATCGCCCCCAGCTCCGGATCCTCGGGACTGAACAGGTAGCCGTTCAGCTGCCCCCAGATGCGCGAGCCGTCCTTGCGCACCAGCTCGGTCTCGGCGCGGTAGGGAATGCCGCTCGCCAGCTGCGGATAAACGCTGACGCCGAAGTCCTGCCAGGCCTGGTCGTCCGGGTAGACGATGCGGGTCGAGCGGCCCAGGGCCTCGCCGTCGCGGTAGCCGAACATCGCGGCGAAGGCCGGGTTGTAGCGCTGGATGACGCGGTTGCGCGTGTACATGATGCCGATCGTGGCGTTCTGCATGATCGCCTGGACCTCGAACAGGGTCTGGCGCACCTCGGTCACGTCCTCGGCGATCCAGATGGTGCCGGCCTCGCGCGCCGCGGGATCGACCGCGCGGCCGCGCAGGCGTGCCCACATGATCGAACCGTCGCGCCGGCGAAACGGATACTCGCCCTTTTCGAACAGGCCGCCGGCGGCCAGCACCGGATAGGCTTCCGCGACCAGCGCCTGGTAGGCATCGGGACCGTCGAAGATGTCGGCGGGATGCAGGCGGCTCAACTCGGAATACGAATAGTCGAGCATCTCGCAGATGCGCGGATTGCAGGACTTGAACTGGCCCGGCAAGGTGAAGACGATGCCGACCGGCGCGTTCTGCAGGATGGCCTGCTGGTCGCGCAGGGCGATGCGCAGCATCTCGTGTTCGAGATCCGGCACCTCGATAGCGGGAGCCTCGGTGAGCGCGTTAGCGCCTGCGAGCGAAAGCCCGCCGGAGTGTCGGTCCATGGTGTTTCGTGATTGTCTCTCGGCCAACTTGCCATTTAGCAATCATAAACCACAAACCGATCATGTTCCAAATTCAAGTTTCCTTGAAATAATTTCCGGGAACGCGTACCCAGCCTTCCATCAGCACGCGGGCGCTGCGGCTCATGATCGCCTTGGCCACGCTCCATTCGCCGTTCACCTGCACCGCTTCGGCCCCGACGCGCAAGGTGCCGGACGGGTGGCCGAAACGCACGGCGCCGCGCCCGCCGCCGCCGGCCGCCAGGTTGACCAGGGTGCCGGGAATGGCGGCGGCGGTGCCGATCGCCACCGCGGCCGTGCCCATCATCGCGTGGTGCAGCTTGCCCATCGAGAGCGCACGCACCAGCAGGTCGACGTCGCCGGCATTCACCGCCTTGCCGCTGGAGGCGACGTAGTCCGCCGGTTTGGCGACGAAGGCCACCTTCGGCGTGTGCTGGCGCTTGCACGCCTCCTCGATGCCCGAGATCAGGCCCATGCGCAGGGCGCCGTGGGCACGAATGCTCTCGAACATGGCCAGCGCGCGCGGGTCGCCGTTGATGGCTTCCTGCAGCTCGGTGCCGTCGTAGCCGAGCGCCTCGGCATTCACGAAGATGGTCGAGATGCCGGCGTTGATCATGGTCGCCTGCAGCAGGCCGACGCCCGGGACGTCCAGCTCGTCGACCAGGTTCCCGGTCGGGAACATCGAATTTGCCAAACCCGCGCCGGCGCCCTCTTCCTCGGCCGCCGGATCGAGGAATTCGAGCTGCACTTCGGCCGCCGGGAAGGTCACGCCGTCGAGTTCGAAGTCGCCGGTTTCCTGCACTTCGCCTTGTGTGATCGGGACATGGGCGATGATGGTCTTGCCGATGTTGGCCTGCCAGATGCGCACGACCGCCATGCCGTCCCGCGGCACGCGTTCCGGGTCGACCAGGCCGCTGGCGATGGCGAAGGAGCCGACCGCCGAGGACAGGTTGCCGCAGTTGCCGCTCCAGTCGACGAAGGGCTTGTCGATCGAGACCTGGCCGAACAGGTAGTCGACGTCGTGGTCCGCTTTTTCACTCCTGGCGACGATCACGGCCTTGCTGGTGCTCGAGGTGGCGCCGCCCATGCCGTCGATCTGCTTGCCGTAGGGGTCGGGGCTGCCGATCACCCGCAGCAGCAGCGCGTCGCGCGCCGGTCCGGGCACGCGCGCGGCTTCCGGAAGGTCTTGCAGGCGGAAGAAGACGCCCTTGCTGGTACCGCCACGCATATAGGTGGCGGGGATCTTGATTTGGGGGATGTGGGCCATGAACGAATCTCTTATGCTGCGGCTTTCGGCGCCGACGACTCGAGGAAATCCTGCGCGAAGCGCTGCAGCACGCCGCCCGCTTCGTAGATCGCCACTTCCTCGGCGGTGTCCAGACGGCAGGTCACCACGACCTCGACACGCTCGCCGTTGCGGCGGTGGATCACCAGCGTCAGGTCGGTGCGCGGAGTACGCGCGCCGATCACATCGAAGGTCTCGGTGCCGTCGATGCCCAGGCTCAGGCGGTTCACGCCCGGCTTGAACTCGAGCGGCAGCACGCCCATGCCGACCAGGTTGGTGCGGTGGATGCGCTCGAAGCCTTCGGCCACGATCGCTTCCACGCCCGCCAGCCGCACGCCCTTGGCCGCCCAGTCGCGCGAGGAACCCTGGCCGTAGTCGGCGCCGGCGATCACGATCAGCGGCTGCTTGCGCTCCATGTAGGTCTCGATCGCTTCCCACATACGCGACTCCAATCCTTCCGGCTCGATGCGCGCCAGCGAGCCCGCCTTCACGTTGCCCATGGCGTCGCGCACCATCTCGTTCTTCAGCGTCGGGTTGGCAAAGGTCGCGCGCTGCGCCGTCAGGTGGTCGCCGCGGTGGGTCGCGTAGGAGTTGAAATCCTCTTCCGGCAGGCCCATCTTCGCCAGGTATTCACCGGCGGCCGAATCCAGCATGATCGCGTTTGAGGGCGACAGGTGGTCGGTAGTGATGTTGTCGCCCAGGACCGCCAGCGGACGCATGCCCGCCAGCGAGCGCTCGCCGGCGAGCGCGCCTTCCCAGTAGGGCGGACGGCGGATGTAGGTGCTATTCAAGCGCCAGTCGTACAGCGGGCTGACCTTCTCGCCATCGTCGGCGACGCGCGCGAACATCGGCGTATAGACCTTGCGGAACTGCTCCGGCTTGACGCTGCTTTCGACGATCGCGTCGATTTCCTCGTCGCTCGGCCACAGGTCGGCCAGGCGGATGGGCGCGCCCGCGGCGTCGACGCCCAGCACATCCTTTTCGATGTCGAAGCGGATGGTGCCGGCAATGGCGTAGGCCACCACCAGCGGCGGCGAGGCCAGGAAGGCCTGCTTGGCGTAAGGGTGGATGCGGCCGTCGAAGTTGCGGTTGCCCGACAGGACCGCGGTCGCGTACAGGTCGCGCTCGATGATCTCCTGCTGGATGGTCGGATCGAGCGCGCCGCTCATGCCGTTGCAGGTGGTGCAGGCGAAAGCCACCACGCCGAAGCCCAGCTTTTCCAGTTCCGGCATCAGGCCGGCTTCTTCCAGGTACAGGGCCACGGCCTTGGAGCCCGGCGCGAGCGAGCTCTTGACCCAGGGCTTGCGCAGCAGGCCGGCACGGTTGGCGTTGCGGGCGATCAGGCCGGCCGCGATCATGTTGCGCGGGTTATTGGTGTTGGTGCAGCTGGTGATGGCCGCGATGATCACGGCGCCGTCCGGCATCAGGCCAGGCTCATTCTCGACCACGCCCGAAATGCCGCGCGCGGCCAGCTCGGAGGTCGGCACGCGCTTGTGCGGGTTCGACGGTCCGGCGATGTTGCGCACGACGGACGACAGGTCGAAGGACAGCACGCGCTCGTACTGGGCGGTCGCGAGGCTGTCGGCCCACAGGCCGGCTTCCTTGGCATAGGCCTCGACCAGGTGCACGGTCTCTTCCTCGCGGCCGGTCAGGCGCAGGTACTTGATGGTCTGCTCGTCGATGTAGAACATCGCGGCGGTGGCGCCGAATTCCGGCGCCATGTTCGAGATCGTGGCGCGGTCGCCCAGGGTCAGGGCGGCCGCCCCTTCGCCGTAGAACTCGAGGTAGGCGGAGACGACTTTCGACTTGCGCAGGAACTCGGTCAGCGCCAGCACGATGTCGGTCGCGGTAATGCCCGGCTGCGGTCTACCCGTCAGCTCGACGCCGACGATGTCCGGCAGGCGCATGTACGAGGCACGGCCGAGCATGACGCTTTCGGCTTCCAGGCCGCCCACACCGATGGCGATCACGCCCAGCGCGTCGACCATCGGGGTGTGCGAATCGGTGCCGACCAGGGTGTCCGGATAGGCCACGCCATTCTCGGACTGGATCACCGGCGACATCCGCTCGAGGTTGATCTGGTGCAGGATGCCGTTCCCCGGCGGGATCACGTCGACGTTCTGGAAGGCCTTCTTGGTCCACTCGATGAAGTGGAAGCGGTCTTCGTTGCGGCGGTCTTCGATGGCGCGGTTCTTGGCGAAGGCGTCCGGATCGAAGCCACCGCACTCGACGGCCAGCGAATGGTCGACCACCAGCTGGGTCGGGACCACCGGATTGACCAGGGCCGGGTCGCCGCCTTGCGCGGCGATGGCGTCGCGCAGTCCGGCCAGGTCGACCAGGGCGGTCTGGCCCAGGATGTCGTGGCAGACCACGCGTGCCGGGAACCAGGGGAAGTCGAGCTCGCGCTTGCGTTCGATGATCTGCTTCAGCGCATCCAGCATGCTGGCCGGGTCGCAGCGGCGGACCAGGTTCTCGGCCAGCACGCGCGAGGTGTAGGGCAGCGTGTCGTAGGCGCCGGGCTGGATGGCGTCGACGGCGGCGCGCGTGTCGAAGTAGTCCAGCGAGGTGCCCGGGAGGGGTTTGCGGTGATTGGTATTCATGTCGGTCTTACTTCCGGTCCGCGATCGGCACGAACTGCAGGTCTTCCGGACCCACGTAGTTGGCGCTCGGGCGGATGATCTTGTTGTCGATGCGCTGCTCGATGATGTGCGCGGCCCAGCCGGAGGTGCGCGAGATGACGAACAGCGGCGTGAACATGGCGGTCGGCACGCCCATCATGTGGTAAGACACGGCCGAGAACCAGTCGAGGTTCGGGAACATCTTCTTGACTTCCCACATCACCGATTCCAGGCGCTCGGCGATGTCGAACATCTTCATCGAGCCGGCTTCTTGCGACAGCGTGCGCGCCACTTCCTTGATCACCACGTTACGCGGGTCGCTGATAGTGTACACCGGGTGGCCAAAGCCGATCACGACTTCCTTGTTCGCCACGCGGTTGCGAATGTCGGCCTCGGCTTCGTCGGCGTTCTCGTAGCGCTTCTGGATCTCCAGCGCGACTTCGTTGGCGCCGCCATGCTTCGGGCCGCGCAGCGCGCCGATCGCGCCGGTGATGGCCGAGTGGATGTCGGAGCCGGTGCCGGCGATCACGCGCGAGGTGAAGGTCGAGGCGTTGAACTCGTGTTCCGCGTACAGGATCAGCGAGGTGTGCATCGCGCGCACCCAGGATTCGCGCGGCTTCTCGCCGTGCAGCAGGTGCAGGAAGTGGCCGCCGATCGAATCGTCGTCGGTCTCGACGTCGATGCGCTTGCCGCTATGGCTGAAGTGGTACCAGTACAGCAGCATCGAACCGAACGAGGCCATCAGGCGGTCGGCGATGTCGCGCGCGCCCGGCACATTGTGGTCGTCCTTTTCCGGCAGCGTGCAGCCCAGCACCGACACGCCGGTGCGCATCACGTCCATCGGGTGGGCGCCGGCCGGCAGTGCCTCGAGAGCGCTCTTGACCGCCTGCGGCAGGCCGCGCAGCGACTTCAGCTTGGCCTTGTAGCCCTTCAGTTCTGCCTGGGTAGGCAGCTTGCCGTGCACCAGCAGGTAGGCGATTTCCTCGAACTCGCAGGTCGTGGCGACGTCCAGGATGTCGTAGCCGCGGTAGTGCAGGTCGTTGCCGGTCTTGCCGACCGAGCACAGGGCGGTATTGCCGGCGGCGACGCCGGACAGGGCCACCGATTTCTTCGGCTTGAACGTTGGGGTCTCGTTGTTCTGGGTGCTCATGCGTCGAATCTCCTCGATTACTTGGTATTTTTCTGGGCAAACAGTGCGTCGAGCTTCCGCTCGTAGCTGTGGTAGTCGATGCGGTCGTACAGTTCGGCGCGGGTCTGCATCGTGTCGATCACGTTCTTCTGGGTGCCGTCGCGGCGGATCGCCTCGTACACGTTTTCGGCCGCCTTGTTCATGGCGCGGAAGGCCGACAGCGGGTACAGGGCGATGCTGACGTTGGCGCTGCGCAGCTCGTCGAGCGTGAACAGCGGAGTCGCGCCGAATTCGGTGATATTGGCCAGCACCGGCACCTTCACGGCATCGGCGAACTGCTTGTACATCTCCAGGCTGGTCATCGCCTCGGGGAAGATCATGTCGGCGCCGGCTTCCACGCAGGCGACGGCGCGCTCGATGGCCGCGTCCAGGCCTTCCACGGCCAGCGCGTCGGTGCGCGCCATGATGACGAAATTCTCATCCGTGCGCGCATCGGCGGCCGCCTTCACGCGGTCGACCATCTCGTCCTTGCCGACGATTTCCTTGCCCGGGCGGTGGCCGCAGCGCTTGGCGCCGACCTGGTCTTCGATGTGGCAGGCGGCGGCGCCGGCCTTGATCAGCGAGCGCACGGTGCGCGCCACGTTGAAGGCCGAGGCGCCGAAGCCGGTGTCGATGTCGACCAGCAGCGGCAGGTCGCACACGTCGGTGATGCGGCGCACGTCGATCAGGACGTCTTCCAGGCCGGAGATGCCGAGGTCCGGCAGGCCCAGCGAACCGGCGGCGACGCCGCCGCCCGACAGGTAGATCGCGCGGTAGCCGGCGCGCTTGGCCAGCAGCGCGTGGTTGGCGTTGATGGCGCCGATGACCTGCAGCGGGGATTCTTCCTGGACGGCCTTGCGGAATGCGGCGCCGGCGGAGTGGTGGGTCATGCTGGTCCTTTCGAATGATGCGTTGTCGATACCGTCTATCAATGCAAGCGGCGTGCCAGTAAGCTAGCGGTGCAAACTTTCTAATTAATCAAACACTTAGCGCAATACTCGGCTGGTTGACGTTTAGCCGGACAGCTCATCTGTTTCATCGTGATGCAACACGAAACGGCAAATGAAACATGATAACAATAAAAAACCCCGCGGCAGCGGGGTTGAGCGGGAAAACGGGAGACTTAGTGTGCCGTAGCTGCTGCCGCCCCGATACCGGTCTCGGAGCGCACCTCCTGCGCTTCGAAGCCTGCCCTGTCGATCGCCGCGCGCGGGCTCTTGTCGGTCACCGAGAAGAACCAGATGCCGAAGAAGCCCACCGCCATCGAGAACATCGCCGGCGAGGTGTAGGGGAAGATCGGCGCGGCGTTGCCGAGCACGTCGACCCACACCGACTTCGACACCAGGGTCAGCACGACCGCGGTCGCCAGGCCCAGGAAGCCGCCGACGGTGGCGCCGCGGGTGGTGCAATCCTTCCACAGCACCGACATGAACAGCACCGGGAAGTTGGCCGAGGCGGCGATCGCGAAGGCCAGCGACACCATGAAGGCCACGTTCTGCTTCTCGAACGCGATCCCGAGCAGCACGGCGATGACGCCCAGTGCGATGGTGGTGATCTTCGAGACCTTCAGTTCGTCGGCGCTGTTGGCCTTGCCCTTCTTGAACACGGTGGCGTACAGGTCGTGCGACACGGCCGAGGCGCCCGACAGGGTCAGGCCGGCCACCACCGCCAGGATGGTCGCGAAGGCCACCGCCGAGATAAAGCCCAGGAAGATGTCGCCGCCCACGGCCTGCGCCAGGTGGACCGCCGCCATGTTGTTGCCGCCCAGGAGCTTGCCGGCCGCGTCCTTGAAGGCCGGGTTGGTCCCGACCAGCACGATCGCGCCGAAGCCGATGATGAAGGTGAGGATGTAGAAGTAGCCGATCCAGGTGGTGGCCCACAGCACCGACTTGCGCGCTTCCTTCGCGCTCGGGACGGTGAAGAAGCGCATCAGGATGTGCGGCAGGCCGGCGGTGCCGAACATCAGCGCCATGCCGAAGGAGATCGCCGAGATCGGGTCTTTCAGGAAGCTGCCCGGGCCCATGATGGAATCGCCCTTGGCATGCACTTCGGTCGCCGTGGCGAACAGTTGTTCGGGGCTGAAGTTGTACTGCGCCAGCACCGCGAAGGCCATGTACGAGGCGCCCGACAGCAGCAGGACGGCCTTGATGATCTGCACCCAGGTGGTGGCGGTCATGCCGCCGAACAGCACGTAGACCATCATCAGGATGCCGACCAGGACCACCGCGATCCAGTACTCGAGGCCGAACAGCAGCTTGATCAGCTGGCCGGCGCCGACCATCTGCGCGATCAGGTAGAAGGCCACGACGACCAGGGTGCCGGACGCCGCGAACACGCGGATCGGCTTCTGGTGGAAGCGGTAGGCGGCGACGTCGGCGAAGGTGTAGCGGCCCAGGTTGCGCAGGCGCTCGGCCATCAGGAAGGTGATGACCGGCCAGCCGACCAGGAAGCCGATCGCGTAGATCAGGCCATCGAAACCGTCGAGGAAGACGGCGGCCGAGATGCCGAGGAAGGAAGCGGCCGACATGAAATCGCCGGCGATCGCCAGGCCGTTCTGGAAGCCGGTAATGCCGCCGCCGGCGGTGTAGAAGTCGGAGGCCGAGCGGGTCTTGGCGGCGGCCCACTTGGTGATGAACAGGGTCAGCACCACGAACAGCGCGAACATGCTGATCGCGGTCCAGTTGGTGGCCTGCTTGGTGGCCTGGCCGAGGTCGGGCGCGGCCATGGCGGCGCCGCCGGCTGCGAGCGCGAGCAGCGCGATGGCGGAACGGTGCAGGGTCTTCATGCCGCCACCTTCTGCTTGCCGCCCTCGGCCACGCGGGCCTTGACGGCGTCGGTCAGCTGGTCGTAGGCGCTGTTGGCGCGCCGTACGTAGATGGCGGTGACGACCACGGTGAACAGGATCACGAACAGGCCCAGGGGGATACCCCAGGTCATGACGCCGTCGCCGACACGGCTGCCCATGAATTCCTTGTCGAAGGCGCAGAGCAGCGTGAAGCCGTAATACACGACCATCATGCTCCACGTGAGCATCCAGCCGAAACGCGATCGCGTCTTGACCAGCTTGCGGTAATCGGGGTCGGCCTTGACCCGCCGTACGATGTCTTGATCCACTTCTGTCTCCGGTTATCTATTCTGGTGATGCCTGGTATTCAGGGCTGGTGTCAATGCTAAGGGCGCGCCCTTACCTCAGTCTTACGCTGGCTTACGCCTAACTGACAGCGGCCGACCCTGCTACACTTGATACATGAGTCCATCCACACGCAGCCCCATGGACGGCGCCGACAAGCCGGTCATCTGGACCGTGTCCGTATCGCGCCTGTCCGACCTGTTCCGCGACATCACCCTCGAGTACGACCACCTGGCGACGATCGAACCGCTGCACCTCGGTTTCGACGAGGCCGCGCGCACGCTGCGCGAGCGCCTCGCCACCGAGCACTGCGACGTGGTGATCGCCGCCGGTTCCAACGCCGCCTACCTGAAGGGCCGCATCCCGGTGCCGGTGGTGGTGGCCAAGGCCAGCGGCTTCGACGTCATGCAGGCGCTGGCGCGCGCGCGCCGCGTCTCGAGCCGCATCGGCGTCATCACCTACCAGGAGCCGCTGCGCGAGCTGGCCGAATTCGCGGACACCTTCGGCATCGCCATCGCCCAGCGCACCTACGTGACCGAGGAAGACGCACGCGCCGGCATCAATGAGCTGAAAGCGTCCGGCATCGAGGTGATCGTCGGCGCGGGCTTGATCACCGACCTGGCCGAGGAAGCCGGCCTGACCGGCGTGTTCCTGTATTCGGCCGCGTCGATCCGCCAGGCCTTCGACGATGCGCTCGAGACGGCCCGCCTCACCCGCCTGGAAGCGGGACGCGGACGGCGCGGCGCCGCGGCGGACAGCCGCCGCGCGCGGCGCGGCCTGCATGACCTGCGCGGGGAGTCGGCCGCGATGGAGCGCCTGCGCCAGACCGTGGTGCTGTATGCCCGTTCGCCGGCCACGGTGCTGATCCAGGGCGAGACCGGCAGCGGCAAGGAACTGGTGGCGCAGGCCATCCACCGCGAAGGACCGCACCGTGCCGCCAACCGGCCTTTCGTGGCGGTGAACTGCGGCGCGATCGCGGAATCGCTGCTGGAATCGGAACTGTTCGGCCACGAGGAAGGGGCGTTCACGGGGGCCCGCCGCGGCGGCCATGCCGGCCTGTTCGAGGCGGCCAACGGCGGCACCCTGTTCCTCGACGAGATCGGCGAAATGCCGCTGGCGCTGCAGACGCGTTTGCTGCGCGTGCTGGAAGAGCGCGAAGTGATGCGCGTGGGCGGCACCCGGCCGGTGCCGATCGAGGTGCGCGTGATCAGCGCGACCCACTGCGACCTGGCTGCGCGCGTGCGCGAGGGACGCTTCCGCGCCGACCTGTTCTACCGGCTGGCGGTGCTGCGCCTGGACCTGCCGCCGCTGCGCGCACGCGTCGCCGACATCGCGCCCCTGAGCGAATGGTCGCTCAAGAACGCGCTGGCGGCGCTCGGGGCCAAACCGCATCCGAACCTGCATGCCGAGATCCGCGCCTGCGCCCCGCTGCTCGAAGCCTATGGCTGGCCGGGCAACGTGCGCGAGCTGCGCAACCTGATGGAGCGGCTGGCGCTGTTCCTGGCGGCCGAACCGCTGCAGGCCCTGAGCCCGAGTTTCCTGGTGTCGATTGCCCCTGAGCTAGGCCAGGGAACGGCATTTCCGGCCCCGGCGGCAACGGCGGAAAATATCGCGGAGGTGCTGGCGCGCTTCGGCGGCCAGCGCGATGCGGCGGCAAAACACCTGGGGATCAGCCGCACGACCCTGTGGCGGCGCCTGAAGAATCCGTAGCGTGGGCGGGAGACCCACCCTACAAGATCAACACCAGCTGTCATATTCGCCGTATCATGACTTTTTTACATGGCCTGGCACCCATTGAATGCCAGATCCTCGACTAGCGTCCGCCCAGCGGCGCACCGCCCGGGCCCGGCCCGGCCTTTCGGAGGCACTATGCAACATGCGTCGCAAGCTGCACTGTTTTCCCTGATCGGTGATACCCCCCTGATTGAAGTGACACGGATCGACACCGGTCCCTGCCAGCTGTTCCTGAAACTCGAATCCCAGAATCCCGGCGGCTCCATCAAGGACCGCATCGGCCGCGCCATGATCGAGCAGGCCGAGCACGACGGCCACCTGCAGCCCGGCGGCACCGTGGTCGAAGCCACCGCCGGCAACACCGGCCTGGGCCTGGCCCTGGTGGCCCGCATCAAGGGCTACCGGGTGGTGCTGGTGGTGCCCGACAAGATGGCGGCCGAGAAGATCCTGCACCTGAAGGCGCTCGGCGCCGAGATCCACCTGACGCGCTCCGACGTCGGCAAGGGCCACCCCGAGTACTACCAGGACTATGCGGCGCGCCTGGCGAAGGAGATCCCCGGCGCCTGGTTCGCCGACCAGTTCAACAACCCGGCCAACCCGCGCGCCCACGAAACCACCACCGGCCCCGAGATCTGGGACCAGGTCAACCACCGGCTGGACGCGATCGTGGTCGGCGTCGGCTCCTCCGGCACCCTCACCGGCCTGTCGCGCTACTTCAAGAAGACCCAGCCCAACCTCGAGTTCATCCTGGCCGACCCGCAGGGCTCGATCCTGGCCGACTACGTGAACACCGGCGTGCTGCGCACCGACGCCGGTTCGTGGGCGGTGGAAGGCATCGGCGAGGACTTCATCCCCGGCATCGCCGACCTGTCGCGCGTGAAGAAGGCCTACACCATTCCGGACGAAGAAAGCTTCGGCACCGCGCGCCTGCTGCTGCAGCGCGAAGGCATCCTGGGCGGGTCGTCCACCGGCACCCTGCTGGCCGCGGCGCTGCGCTACTGCCGCGAGCAGACCCGCCCGAAACGGGTGGTCACCTTCGTGTGCGACACCGGCACCCGCTATCTCACCAAGGTGTACAGCGACGGCTGGATGGTCGACCAGGGCTTGATCACCCGCCCCAAGACCGGCGACCTGCGCGACCTGATCGGGCGCCGCTACGACGAGGGGGAAGTGGTCAGCCTGCTGCCCACCGACACCCTGCTCACCGCCTTCAACCGCATGCGCAGCGCCGACCTGCAGCAGATGCCGGTAATCGACAAGGAAGGCCGCCTGGTCGGCCTGATCGACGAATCAGACCTGCTGCTGCACGTGACGGCAGAATCGGGCAACAGCGCGAACCACTTCAGCGCGCCGGTCTCCAGTACCATGACGTCTTCGCTCCAGACCCTGCTGCCGACCGGCAGCATGGGCCATCTGCGCGAGATCCTCGACCGCGGACTGACCGCCGTGATCGCCGACGGCGAGCGCTTCTACGGCCTGATCACCCGCTTCGACCTGCTCAACCACCTTCGTAGGACCCTCTCATGACAGAGACCAAAAAACACCTTGCCACCCGCGTGATCCACGGCGGCCAGGCGCCGGAGCCGAGCACCGGCGCCGTCATGCCGCCGATCTTCGCCACCTCGACCTTCCGCCAGGAGAGCCCGGGCGTGCACAAGGGCCTGGACTACGGCCGCTCGCACAACCCGACCCGCTGGGCGCTGGAGCGCTGCGTGGCCGACATCGAGAGCGGCAGCGCCGCCTTCGCCTTCGCCTCCGGCCTGGCCGCGATCGCGGCGGTGCTGGAACTGCTGCCGGCGAACTCGCAGATCGTGGCGGGTGACGACATGTACGGCGGCACCTTCCGCCTGTTCGAGCGCGTGCGCCGCAAGAGCGCCGGCCACAGCTTCGCCTATGCCGACCTGACCGACCCCGACGCCCTGGCCCGGACCATCACGCCCGAGACCAGGCTGGTCTGGGTCGAGACCCCGACCAACCCGATGCTCAAGCTGGCCGACCTGGCCGCGATTGCGCAGCTATGCCGCGCGCGCGGCATCATCACGGTGTGCGACAACACCTTCGCCAGCCCGATCGTCCAGCGCCCGCTGGAACTCGGCTTCGACATCGTGGTGCACTCGACCACCAAGTACATGAACGGCCATTCCGACGTGATCGGCGGCGTGGCGGTGGTCGGCAAGGAAGCGCAGCACGCGGCCCTGGCCGAGCAGCTCGGCTTCATCCAGAACGCCGTCGGCGCGATCCAGGGGCCCTTCGACAGCTTCCTGGTGCTGCGCGGGATCAAGACCCTGGCCCTGCGGGTCGAGCGCAGCAGCGCCAACGCGCTGGCGCTGGCCCAGTGGCTGGAGCGCGAGCCGAAGGTCCGCAAGGTGTTCTATCCGGGCCTGGAATCGCACCCGCAGCACGCGCTGGCGCGGCGCCAGATGAACGGCTTCGGCGGCATCGTGTCGATCGACCTGGCCGCCGACCTGGCCGGAGCGCGGCGCTTCCTGGAAGCCTGCGAGGTGTTCACGCTGGCCGAAAGCCTGGGCGGCGTGGAGAGCCTGATCGAGCACCCTGCCCTGATGACCCACGCCAGCATTCCGGCCGAGCAGCGCGCCCAGCTGGGTATCGGCGACGGCCTGATCCGCCTGTCGGTCGGCATCGAGCACCTGGACGACCAGCGCGAGGACCTGCGCCGGGCGCTGGCCGCGATCTGATCGTTCAAACCGGCGGCGGCGAGGCGCCCGTTCGGGCCCGGCCGGCACCGAGGCGATCCCGAAACTCGCCGTCGCGGAGGTATCCGGCGCCTACTCCGCGTTGCGCGGGGCGCCCGTGGCCGTCGCCGGGTCCGGCCGCGGGTGCGGATGCGACCCGCCACGCTCGGGATAATCCTCGTCGAGTTTCAGCGGCACCTGCAGGCAGACGCTTTGTGTCGGCAAGACTTCGGTCCAGTCGCGGATCAGGTCGCGGTATGCCAGCCCGACCGGACGCAGGTGGCGGTCGAGGTCGGCCAGGCCCAGCGCATTGACGTGGCCATTGTTCTCGCGCAGGCTGCTGTCCCAGTCCACCTGGTCGGTCAGTGAATACCAGGTGAAGCCGACCAGGGGCACGCCGTTGTTGCGGACCCGGAGCACGTTCGCCCACTCCTTGCGCAGCCAGGTGACCGCCTCGTTGCCGCCCGGTCCCTGGCACAGATTGGTCTCGGTATGCATCACGGGCAGGCGGTAACGGTTGTAGTACTGGTGCGTGATCACGGCATAGCCGAAGATCTCCCCGGACGAGGTCGTGGCACCGTCGGCCGCCACGTGGTGCTCGTTGGTCTGGTAATAATCGTTCCCCATGATGCAGTGGTGCTTCAGGTTGTTATTCAGGAAGAAGTGGTACTCGTCGCGGCGCATGCCGTTGTCGAGCAGGTACTCGTACATGGTCGAGTCCACGCGGCGGCCGTAGTTCAGGTCGAGCGACAGGAAACGGCGCGCGTTCATGGTCTCCGCCGCGCCGATCGCGGCCGGCGACGTGGCGTGAAAATATTCGGTGGATTCGCTCTGGACGAACAGCGCATCCGGACGCACTTCCAGGATGGCGCGCATGGCCAGCAGGTTGGCCTTCACCAGGTGCTTGAGGGCGGTCACGAAGGCCCGGTCGCTGCGCATCTCTTCGTTCCACCAGCCGTACAGCGCGGAGAACAGCGCGCTGATCGACATCTCGTTCACCGGCGTGTACAGCTGGATCCAGGGGTAGCGCAGCGCAAACGCGCGGGCATAGGCGGCGAAGATGGCGGGGAAATCCGGATTCTGGAAGTTGCCGAGGAAATCGGGCAAGCCGAAATGGCAGAGGTCGACGATCGCCACCAGGCCGCGGCGCCGCAAGTCGGGAAAGACCTCGTCCGCGAACGACCAGTCGTAGCGCCCCGCGCCCAGCAGCGTCGTGTGCAGCGGCGGGCCATAACGCAGGAAGCGGATGCCGATCTCCTGCACCAGATCGAAGTCGCGCCGCCAATGGCGGTAATGGCCGCACTTGTCCATCTCGTCCATGCGGACCCGGCCGGCAGCGATGGTCGGGATGCTGTTCTCAATGCCGGTCGCAAAGAGAAATCCGGGTGGATTCGATACCATGTGCTGTCTCGCAAGGGCCACGGTGCCAGGCCATTGTCGACACGATTGCCTCTGCGTGTCAACGAGATATGCGAATCATGGCGTAGCAGCAATGTATACTGGCATCACCCCTTCAACACACGACGAAAGACCACCTTGAAACAGCTGATCTCCCACTGCCTCCTCGGTTTGACCATTGCCCTGGCCGCCACCGGCTGCAAGCGCGCCGAAACGCCACCATCCACCCAAGCCGACTCGGTGGCGCTGCAGAAGATCGATACCGTGGCCGGCACCGGCAAGGAAGCGGTCGAGGGCACGACCGTCGTGGTCCACTACACCGGCTGGCTGTACGAGCCGAAGGCCGACTCGAAGCACGGCGCCCAGTTCGACTCATCGAGCGGACGTGAGCCGTTCAGCTTCCAGCTCGGCGGCGGCCAGGTCATTCCCGGCTGGGATGCGGGCGTGCAGGGCATGAAAGTGGGCGGCAAGCGCACCCTGATCATCCCCTCCTCCCTCGGCTACGGCAGCTCGGGCGCCGGTCCGATTCCGCCGAACGCCAACCTGATCTTCGACATCGAACTGCTCGAAGTCCGCTAAGCCAGGGCCAGCGCGCGCAGCTTGAAGGTGCCCACCAGCGCCGACAGCTCGGCCGCCTGCTGGCGCATCGATTCGGCCGCAGCCGCGGCCTGCTCGACCATCGCGGCATTCTGCTGGGTCGACTCGTCCATCTCGGCGATCGCCTGGCTGACCTGGGCCACGCCGCCGGCCTGTTCGCCGCTCGCCGTGGAAATGGTGTCGAGCAGGCCGGCCACGTCGTGCACGTGCGCGAGGACCGCGCGCATGGTTTCGCCCGCGGTGCCGGCGATGTCGGTGCCGGCGGCGATTTCGCCGGTCGACACATTGATGAGCTGCTTGATCTCCTTCGCGGCCGTGGCCGAATGCTGGGCCAGGCTGCGCACCTCGGCCGCCACCACCGCGAAACCGCGCCCTTCGGCGCCGGCGCGCGCCGCTTCCACCGCCGCGTTCAGCGCCAGGATATTGGTCTGGAAGGCGATGCTGTCGATCATGCCCGTGATGTCCACGATCCTGTCGGCGGAGGCCTTGATCGCCCCCATGCGCGCCACGACTTCCTCGACCGCCTGCGCGCTGCGGGTGGCCACCTTCGATGCCGACTGGGCCAGGGCGTTCGCGGAGCGGGCGCTGGCGCTGTTGCGGGCGATGGCTTGCGCCAGTTCTTCCATCGCGCCGACGGTCTGGCGCAGGCTCGAGGCCTGGCGCTCGGTGCGGCGCGACAGGTCCTGGTTGCCGTCCGCGATCTCGCTCGATGCCGCGTCGATCGCCTGCGCCCCCTGCAGCACCTGGGACACGGTGGCGGACACGCCGCCGGTCATGCCGTTGAGGGCGTCGAACAGGCGGCCGATCTCGTCGCTGCGTCCGTGGCGGATGACGGGGCGCAGGTCGCCATGCGCCACCTGCTCGGCGAGCAGGACGGCCTGCTGCAGCGGGCCGACGATGGTCCGGGTCAGCATCCAGGCCAGCGCCGCACCGATGCCGAGTGCGCCGAGTCCCAGCGCCAGCACCAGCGCCTTGCCGAAGACCGAGGCGCTGGCCGATTCTTCGGCCAGGCGGTGGGCTTCCGCCGTCTGGTGGGCCAGCAGGGCTTCCAGCGCGCCGGTGTGCGCCTTGTAGCGCTTCTCCCAGTCGCCGCCGACGAGGCCTTCGACCACCTGGGTCTGGCCGAACTCCTTGGCCTGGAGCAGCGCGGCCTGGACCTTTGCCAGCGCCGCCTTGTGCTTGCTGGCTTCCGCGATCAGCGCCGTTTCGCGTCCGTTGCGCGGCAGCCTGGCCAGCTTCGCTTCGAGCTGCGCGGCGCTCTGCTTGCCACTCGCGAGCTGGGCGCCGAAGTAGTCCGCCAGTTCGAGGCTGTCGCTGCGCGCGATGGCAACCAGGCGCGAACCGTTCAGGCGCTCGACGCCGAGCAGGTCCGAGGTGATCTGCTGCTTGGCCAGCTTGTCGTAGACCAGGTCGGTGGTCAGCGCGTCGTTCGACTGCATGCGCCACAGGGCCACGGCCGACAGGAGGAGGATCAGGAAGGCGACGACACCGAAGGAGCCAAGGATCCTGGTGCCGGTCTGGAGCTTTGCGAGTGGCATGGCAAGTACCGGGCTGGTGAGATACTTGCAGTCTAGAAATAGTATGTGACAGCGTGATGAATTTCCGTGACATCCGCTTCTGCGAATGTCACGGGAGTGTCGCTTACTTGTTCAGCGCCGGCGCCTTGCTGGCCGCCTCGCCGGCCTCCCACTGGCGTTTCAGCGCCGGGATCGCGGCCGGCTTCCAGGGCCTGACCGGCTGTTCCTTCATCTTCTTCTCGAGCAGCTCGATCGCCACTTCCAGCTGGCGGTCGCGGCCCGCGAAGGTCTCGTGCGGCAGGTTGTCGACCTCGACGTCCGGAGCTACGCCCACGCCTTCGATCAGCCATTCGCCGTCCGCCGCGAACTGGCCGAATTCCGCCACCCGCGCCATGCCGTTGTCGGACAGGCCGTTGCCGTCGCTGAGCCAGACCCCGGCGCCGGCGGTGCGCTTGCCGACCAGCGGGCCGAGCTTGAGCGACTTGACGCCGGCGGCGAAGGTCTCGCCGTCCGAGTAGGTCAGCTCGTCCATCAGCACCACCAGGTGGCCGCGGAAGGTGTTCTGCATGTTCGACTGCGGCAGGTTGCCGTTCGCGCTCCAGAAGGCCCAGGAACGGCGCAGCAGCTTCTCGATGATCCAGCTGTCGATGTTGCCGCCGTTATTGCGGCGCACGTCGATGATCAGGCCTTCCTTGTTGATGTTGGCGTAGAAGTCGCGCGCGAAGGCGTTGATGTCGCGCGCCACCATCGCGCGCAGGTGCAGGTAGCCGATCTTGCCGTTCGATGCCTTGTCGGCCTGCTGGGCCCTGCCCTGCTCCCAGTCGGCATAGCGCAGGGCCGCGTGGCGCGTCATCGTCACCGGCGTCACGATGACCGGGCGCGCCTTGCCCCCCGCGCTCTTCACGTGCAGCAGCACCTGCTTGTCGGCCTGGTCGAGCAGCAGGTCGGCGATGTCGCGCGCTTCCACCAGCGACTTGCCGTTGACGGCGGTGATGATGTCGCCTTCCTTCACGCCCACGTCGGGCGCCGCCAGCGGTCCACGCTCGGACGGCAGTTCCGGTTCGCTGCGGTAGACGCGGTCGACGCGGAAGCCGTCGTCGACCCGCGTCAGCACCGCGCCCAGGCTCGAGGGCACGCCTTCGCCTTGCGCGCGGCGCACGTCGCCCGGACGGATCTGCGAGTGCAGCGCGCCGACTTCGCCCACCATCATGCCCAGCACGTCGTCCAGTTCGGCGCGGTCGGTCACGCGCTCGACCAGCGGCGCGTAGCGGGTGCGCACGGCGTTCCAGTCGACCCCACGCATGCTGGCGTCGTACAGGAAGTCGCGGTGCATGCGCCAGGCGTCGTTGAACATCTGCTTCCATTCCAGGCGCGGGTTGGTGCTGACCGCCCAGTCGTCGATCTTGACCTTGGCCTTGGTGACGTCGGCCGGAGCCTTGGCACCGGCGGCGACGATCAGCATCTCGCCGGGGCCGGATGCATTGAAGGTACGGTAGAAGACGTGCTTGCGGTCGGTGCTCAGGCCGAACTCGCGGATGTTGGCGACGAAGGTTTCCAGCGGCGGGCTGCTGCGCGAGATCTCGAGGGTCTTGAGTGCGCCGCTGCGGCCGTTGTCGGACTCGAGGACGTAGAGGCGCTTGTCGTCGACGGCCAGGGCGCGGTAGTTGCCCGGCGCGACCGGCACTTCGTACAGGCGCTCGCGCAGGCCGGCGTAGTCGATCGCCGGGGTCGGCGCGGCCTTGGCCTTCGGATCGGTGGCGTTGGCGGCGGCGGTTGCTGCTGCGGCGGCGGCCACGGCGGCGGTCTTGTCGGCTTCGTCCTTGCCGGGCGTGGTCACGGCGGTGCGCGCGGCCGCTTCCGGGGACGTCGCTTCCGGCTTGGTCAGCTCGTCCTCGGGCTTGAACGGGAAACGTACGCCCGGCTGCAGCGCCAGCGCATAGATGCCGACGCGGCGGTCGAACACCGGGCCCATGTTGCGGTCGCCCCAGGGGCCGGCATTGCCGACATTGAAGTGGCGCGACGACAGGAAGTACAGCCACTTCCCGTCCGGCGAGAACACCGGCGAGTCGGCGGTGTAGCGGTCGGTGGTGACGAAGGCCATGCTCTTGCCGGCCAGGTTATACATGCCGATCTGGTTGCGCTGTTCGCTGCTGCCGACGCGGACCAACGCCAGGTTGCGGCTGTCGGGCGACCACACCACCTGGTCCGGGCGCTCGGCGCCGACCTGCTTGGCATCGTCGATGATGACATTGGTTTTCGTCTGCAGGTCGAGCAGCCAGGTGCGGCCTTTCTTGTCGGTGTGGGCCAGCCACTTGCCGTCCGGCGACGGGTACAGGCCGGAGCGGTGGCTGGCGCCGTCGACCGTCAGGCGCTCTCCCTTGCCGGAGCCGTCGGCGGCGTAGCGCCAGATCTCGTTCTCGCCGCTGGTGTCGACGAAGGCGTAGACCCACTTGTCGTCGTGGCTGAATACGGCGCTGCGGGCGCGTGCGCCTTCCGGCACGGCGATCTCGACGCGGCGGTAGCTGCCGGTGCCGGCAATGGTCACCTTGCCGCGCGCGGTCAACACGATGCGCTGGGCCTTGTTGGCGACTTCGATGCTGGTCAGCGCGTCGAGCGGCGAGCGCACGCGGCGGGTGCGCTGCTGGTCGAAGTCCGAGACCAGGCTGGCCTCGAGCCGGGTGTCGGCGCCGCTGGCGATGTCGAACACGCGCAGGTCGGCGCCCAGCTGGTAGGCGATGCGGCCGTCGCCCAGCGACGCGGTGCGCACGTCCCATTCCTTGTGCCGGGTGTGGACCTTGCGGTCGCTGCCGTCCGGCAGTGCGGACCAGAGGTTGTCGGCGCCGCCGGAATCGCTGATGAAGTAGATGCGGCCCTGCCACCACATGGCGCGGCGGTTGTTGGCGTCGTCGTCCTTGAACAGGCGCACGGCCTCGCTATTGCCGCCCAGTTCGTAGCGCCACAGCTGGGCATGGGCGCCGCCGCGGTAGGCCTTGACGTTATCGTTGGTCATCGACAAGCCCATGCGCGTGAAGAACACGCTGCGGCCATCGTCGCTCAGCACGGCGTCGTTGGCATCGGCCAGCGGCAGCACGCGGCGCGCCATCTTCACTGGGTCGAGGGCGGCGACGATACGGTGTTTCGACGGCCCCACCGAATTTTCGGTACTGACCAGGACTTCGCCCTGCGCCGTCCAGCCCAGCACGGTGACCCCGCCGTTTTCAAAGGTGATGCGCTTGGGCAGGCCGCCCTCGATCGGCATCACATAGGCTTCCTGCGCGCCCTCATACGAGGCCGCGAAGGCGACGTAATTGCCGTCATGCGAGATCGTCGCCTGGGTTTCCGAAGCCGGGTGGGTGGTCAGGCGGGTGGCCTTGCCCCCGGCCAGCGTGGTGCGCCACAGGTCGCCTTCGGCGGTGAAGACGATGCTGTCGCCGCGGATGGCGGGGAAACGGAAATATGGATCTGCGGCGGCGGCCTGGCTGCCGATCAGGGCGAGCGACAGGGCGAGGATGGTGCGGGACACGGTCATGTGGGAAGGCGGCAAAAGGGGTTACTAAAGTGGAAGAGTTTGCCACACGCTTAAGGCCGCGCGATGTGCACACGTATAAAAAAACCGCGCCGAAGCGCGGTTCTCGTGAGCATCCGACCGATTACTCGATCTCGACCGTCTCCGCCGGAGCCGGCGGCGGCAGTGCGTCCCCTTCCGGGAACTCGAGCACGACGTCGTCCTTCTCGTTCAGGTCGACCGTGATGCGGCCGCCGTTGACCAGGCGGCCGAACAGCAGCTCGTCGGCCAGCGCCTTGCGAATCATGTCCTGGATCAGGCGCGACATCGGTCGAGCGCCCATCAGCGGATCGAAGCCCTTCTTGCCGAGGAACTTGCGCAGCTTGTCGGTGAAGACCGCTTCCACCTTCTTCTCGTGCAGCTGCTCTTCCAGCTGCATCAGGAACTTGTCGACGACACGCAGGATGATGTCCTCGTCCAGCGCGCGGAAGCTGATGATCGCGTCCAGGCGGTTGCGGAACTCCGGCGTGAACATGCGCTTGATGTCGGCCATCTCGTCGCCCGCCGCCTTCGAATCCACGAAGCCCACCGAGCGCTTGGTCAGGCTCTCGGCGCCCGCATTGGTGGTCATGATGATGATCACGTTGCGGAAGTCCGCCTTGCGGCCGTTGTTGTCGGTCAGCGTGCCGTGGTCCATCACCTGCAGCAGGATGTTGAAGATGTCCGGATGGGCCTTCTCGATCTCGTCCAGCAGCAGCACCGCGTGCGGCTTCTTGGTGATGGCCTCGGTCAGCAGGCCGCCCTGGTCGAAGCCGACGTAGCCCGGCGGCGCACCGATCAGGCGCGACACCGCGTGGCGCTCCATGTATTCCGACATGTCGAAGCGCACCAGCTCGATGCCCAGGATGAAGGCCAGCTGCTTGGCGACCTCGGTCTTGCCGACACCGGTCGGACCCGAGAACAGGAAGGAGCCGATCGGCTTGTCGGTCTTGCCGAGGCCGGCACGCGCCATCTTGATGGCGGCCGACAGGGCTTCGATTGCCGGATCCTGGCCGAACACCACGTTGCGCAGGTCGCGGTCGATGGTCTGCAGCTTGCTGCGGTCGTCCTGGTTGACGGTCTGCGGTGGAATGCGCGCGATCTTCGAGATGATGTCCTCGATCTCGGTCTTGCCGATGGTCTTCTTCTGCTTCGACTTCGGCAGGATGCGCTGTGCCGCGCCCGCCTCGTCGATCACGTCGATGGCCTTGTCGGGCAGATGACGGTCATTGATGAAGCGCGCCGCCAGTTCGGCCGCGGTCGACAGCGCCGAAGCCGAATACTTGACGCCGTGATGCTCTTCGAAGCGCGATTTCAGGCCGCGCAGGATCGCCACGGTCTGCTCGACCGACGGTTCGTTGACGTCGACCTTCTGGAAGCGGCGGCTCAGTGCGTGGTCCTTCTCGAACACGCCGCGGAATTCCGTGAACGTGGTCGCGCCGATGCACTTGAGCTGGCCGTTGGCCAGGGCCGGCTTCAGCAGGTTCGAGGCGTCGAGCGTGCCGCCCGAAGCCGAACCGGCGCCGATGATCGTGTGGATCTCGTCGATGAACAGGATGCCGTTCGGGGTGTCCTTCAGTTGCTTGAGCACGGCCTTGAGGCGCTGCTCGAAGTCGCCGCGGTACTTGGTGCCGGCCAGCAGCGCGCCCATGTCGAGCGAAAACACGACGGCGTTCTGCAGGATTTCCGGCACGTCTTCCTGGACGATGCGCCATGCCAGGCCTTCCGCGATGGCGGTCTTGCCGACACCGGCCTCGCCCACCAGCAGCGGATTGTTCTTGCGGCGGCGGCACAGGATCTGGATCACGCGGTCGACTTCTTCCTCGCGGCCGATCAGCGGATCGATCTTGCCGTCGGCGGCCGACTTGTTCAGGTTCTGGGTGAACTGGTCGAGCGGGCTTTCCTTGGCCTGGCCTTCGACCTGCGCTTCTTCCACGCCTTCCGACGCCTTGCTGGTGTCGAGCTGCTGGTCCTTGCGCACGCCGTGCGAGATGAAATTGACCACGTCGAGGCGGGTCACGCCCTGCTGGTGCAGGTAGTAGACGGCGTGCGAATCCTTCTCGCCGAAGATCGCCACCAGCACATTGGCGCCGGTGACTTCCTTCTTGCCGTTCGAGGCCGACTGGACGTGCATGATGGCGCGCTGGATCACGCGTTGGAAACCGAGCGTCGGCTGGGTGTCGACCTCGCCCGTGCCGGGCACGGTCGGGGTGTTATCACCGATAAAATTAGTCAAGGTCTTGCGCAGGTCTTCGATATTGACCGCGCACGCACGCAGGACTTCGGCGGCTGATGGATTGTCGAGCAGGGCCAGCAGCAGGTGTTCCACGGTAATGAACTCGTGGCGGGCCTGGCGGGCTTCGACAAAGGCCATGTGTAGGGATACTTCAAGTTCCTGCGCAATCATACTTCCTCCATCACGCATTGCAGGGGGTGCCCTGCCTTACGCGCATGCGTTAAGACAAACTCCACTTTGGTACACGCTATATCTTTGGAAAACACCCCACAGACGCCCTTGCCGTGCCGATGCACGGAAAGCATGATCTGGGTCGCCGTTTCGCGATCCTTGTTGAAATACTCCTGGATGATCGCAACCACGAATTCCATCGGCGTGTAGTCGTCGTTCAGCAACGCCACCTGGTACAAGGGTGGCGGTTTTACGGTCTGCCGCTCCAGCAGCTGTTCGGTGTCATGCTTCGTAGCCATGGGCGTATTCTAATGCTTTCAAAGTCTGTGCCAAGCGTAAACATCAGCTTGTTTTCATGTGCTTCCATGTTACGCGATTCCCGTTGAATGCGCAGATGGCGATCCAATTGACGAAATCAAGAGCCGCGTTAGCTCTGCTGTGGAATATTTGGCAACACCCGCTCAAAAGCGCTTGACTTACGTGGTTATTCCACCAACAATGTACTCATCGACATCGTACTTATGTACTTGTTGATAAGAAGTGAGCAGGCTGAGGAGGGGGCAAGAAGCTTCTTGCTTTTATGGCTCGTGTGATTAGTTAAATTTGAAAGTTCTTTTATGGCAACTGGTACTGTTAAGTGGTTCAATGATTCCAAAGGCTTTGGCTTCATCACTCCTGATGACGGCGGCGAGGATCTGTTCGCACACTTCTCCGCAATCAATATGAACGGTTTTAAGACCCTCAAAGAAGGTCAAAAAGTCCAATTCGAAGTCACGCAAGGCCCGAAAGGCAAGCAAGCTTCCAATATCCAGGGCATGTAATCTTTCCCCTCCCGGAAGCAAGGAACCCCGCGCAAGCGGGGTTTTTTTTCGTCCATCCGCCCTACCCTGCTCCTTCGGTACGAGCATAAGCCAGTTCCGCCGCAAAGTCGCTGGTGTCCTTCAACAGTGCGGCGATGCGCTCGTCGCTGACCGAATCAACACGCGCGAGCCGCGCATCGTCCTGCCAGTCGGCCAGCACGGCATCGAAGCGCTGCGCCAGCACGGCGCCGCGCTCGGCCAGCCCCGCCGGCAGCGGACCCGACGCGTGCAGCCCGCGCAGCGTTTTTGGATTGGCAATACGGTGGAAGCCGTAGATGAAACGGCCGATGCGCTCGTAGTCTGCCTGGTAAGCCATTGCTGCCCCCGATAAAAAGCACTCCGGCTTACATCTGCTCGATCATCACCTCGCCGAAGCCCGAACAGGACACCTGGGTCGCCCCTTCCATCAGGCGCGCGAAGTCGTAGGTGACTTTTTTCGAGGTAATCGCGCGTTCCATCGCACTGATGATGAGATCGGCCGCTTCGACCCACCCCATATGGCGGAGCATCATCTCTGCCGAAAGGATGAGGGAACCCGGGTTCACGTAGTCCTTGCCGGCATACTTCGGCGCAGTGCCGTGGGTGGCCTCGAACATCGCCACCGAGTCCGACATGTTCGCGCCCGGGGCGATGCCGATGCCGCCGACCTGGGCCGCCAGCGCGTCGGAGATGTAGTCGCCGTTCAGGTTCAGGGTGGCGATCACGCTGTACTCGGCCGGGCGCAGCAGGATCTGCTGCAGGAAGGCGTCGGCGATCGAATCCTTGATGGTGATCTCGCGGCCGGTCTTCGGGTTCTTGAACTTGCACCATGGACCGCCGTCGATCAGTTCGGCGCCGAACTCCTTCCGGGCCAGCGCATAGCCCCAGTCGCGGAAGCCGCCTTCGGTGTACTTCATGATGTTGCCCTTGTGGACCAGGGTCACCGAGGGCTTGTCGTTGTCGACCGCGTACTGGATCGCCTTGCGCACCAGGCGCTCGGTACCTTCGCGCGAGACCGGCTTTAGCCCCAAGCCCGAACTCTCCGGGAAGCGGATCTTCTTGACGCCCATCTCTTCGGTCAGGAACTTGATGACTTTCTTGACGCCCTCCGAACCTTCGGCCCATTCGATGCCGGCATAGATGTCTTCCGAGTTCTCGCGGAAGATCACCATGTCGGTCTTTTCCGGCTGCTTCAGCGGCGAAGGCACGCCGGCGAAGTAGCGCACCGGACGCAGGCAGACGTAGAGGTCGAGTTCCTGGCGCAGCGCGACGTTGAGCGAGCGGATGCCGCCGCCGACCGGGGTCGTGAGCGGGCCCTTGATCGAGACCACGTAGTCCTTCACCACGTCCAGGGTTTCCGACGGCAGCCACACGTCGGGGCCGTAGACATTGGTCGATTTTTCGCCGGCATAGATTTCCATCCAGCTGATCTTGCGGCTGCCGCCATAGGCCTTGGCCACGGCCGCATCGACGACCTTGAGCATGACGGGGGTGATGTCGACGCCGGTGCCGTCACCCTCGATGTACGGAATGACCGGATTGTCCGGCACATTCAGCGAAAAGTCGGCGTTGACGGTGATTTTCTGGCCGTCGGCCGGGACCTTGATATGTTGGTACATCGTGCTCTCCCATGTGGTCGCGTGGCAGGCCATGTCGCGGCGCCGGCCTGGCCTGCATTTCATCTACAATGTGGAATACGGCTGCAAGTCTTGTATAAGACCCTTTCCTGGCATCTTGCATTATGCACCAGTATTTTCCGAGGCGCTACGCAACGCCTTTTATGACTCCATTCGCCTTTCATGCCTCTGATCCTCTTCAATAAACCCTTCCAGGTCCTGTGCCAGTTCTCTGGACAGGACGGCCGCGAGACCCTGGCCGACTACCTGGACATCCCCAATATCTACCCCGCGGGGCGGCTGGATGCCGACAGCGAAGGCCTGATGCTGCTGACCGACGACGGCAAGCTGCAGCACAAGATCGCGCACCCGGACCACAAGGAAGCCAAGACCTACCTGGTGCAGGTGGATGGCGTGGCCGATGCCGCCGCACTGGCCCGGCTGCAGGCGCCGCTCGACCTGGGCGACTTCGTGACCAGGCCCTGCAAGGCGGTGCGCATCGCCGAGCCGGAGTGGCTGTGGCCGCGCAACCCGCCGATCCGTGCGCGCCAGGACAAGCCGACCAGCTGGATCGCGATCACGCTGGAGGAAGGCAAGAACCGGCAGGTGCGCAGGATGACGGCGGCGGTGGGCCTGCCGACCCTGAGGCTGGTGCGCAGCGGTATCGGGCCGTTCTCGCTGGCGACGCATCCGCTGATGCCGGGGGAGTTCACCGAAGTCCGGTACACCTAATCGGGATAGGGGCGGCCAGTTGTCTGGCCGGTCCCCTCCCACACCACCCGGCATGCGGGTCCGCACCGGGCGGTTCGAGTAGTTGAGGTTAAGTGAGGCGAGGCATGCCGAGGCG
>NZ_JCASIE010000014.1:0-154586 GCF_059685865.1 Telluria sp. ZB4P36 | reverse complement strand
GACAGACTGATTTGTTTGGCGACTATCAATCTACCAACATCAAACCTCCGCCACCACCTCCCGCTCAGTTCGTCAATCCCGTCTTCCCCCATTTCCCGCGAAGAACCAAAAAAAAGCCCGCTCGAGGCGGGCTTAAAACTATTTTCTTGGAGGAGAATAGTGGAGACAGGTGCAAGTATGCTGCGCTGCCAAATATATGTCCAATTTAGTATTCGGATACCAGACATTGATATTTCGCATATCTGTTCATTTAACTCTTCCGTAGTCTCGCGTCATTCGCGCACGGGCACCGTATAGTTCAGGGCCATACGGCCGCCGTCCGCATACAGCGTCTGGCCGGTGACGTAGGATGCGTCGTCGCTCGCCAGGAAGGCGCAGATCGACGCGACTTCCTCGGGCTCGCCACAGCGTCCCAAAGGCGTGCGCGACAGGATCGTGTGGCGCGCTTCCGGGCTGCCGAGCACGGCTTTCTTCGCCAGTTCAGTGAGGATCGTGCCCGGGCCGATTGCGTTGACACGGATGCCATGCGCCGCCATGCTGATGGCGGCGACGCGCGTCAGCTGGTTCACGCCGCCTTTCGAGACGACGTAGGGCACCTGGTTCGGGATGGTCAGTTCGGCGTTCACGCTGGACATGTTGATGATGCAGCCAGCCTGGCGCTTGACCATCTCGCGGGCGGCGGCCTGGCTGCACAGGAACATCGATTTCAGGTTGATGCGCAGGACGCGGTCGAAGTCTTCTTCCTCCAGGTCGAGGAAGTCGGCCGTATGCGTCACGCCGGCATTGTTGACGAGGATATCGATCTGGTCGAAGGCGGAGAGCGTAGCGGCGATCATCGCGTCGACGTCGGCTTTCAGGCTGACGTCGGCCTGGTGGAAGCGCGCCGCTTCGCCCAGCGCCGCGGCGGCATCGGCGCCCTCGGGACGGAGGTCGACGAGCATGACGCGCGCGCCTTCCTGCACCAGGCGCCGGGCGCAGGCGAGGCCGATGCCCTGGCTGGCGCCGGTGACGATGGCGGTCTTGTTGGCTAGTCTCATGGCGGTTCTCATCGTGTTGAAAACCGCCATTGTATCCAGCCGAGGCTACAACATCAGAGGTTTGTCCGGCAATTCGTTGGCGCGGCTGCCGTCGGCCGGGAAGTGCTGGCGCAGCAGCTCGTTGACCTGCCCGATGGCCGCCAGCGTCGCCTCATGGAAGCGCCCTGCCTTGAAGCCCTCGGTCATGGTGCGGCACACCGTCTGCCAGGTGGCGCTGTCGATCTTGCGGTCGATGCCGCGGTCGGCGACGATGTCGACCTTGTGCTCGGCCAGGTTGATGTAGATGAGCACGCCGCAATTGTCTTCGGTGTCCCACACGCCATAGTCGGCGAACAGGGCCAGCGCGCGCTGGCGGTTGCTCACGCCGTCCCAGGCGTCGTCGAAGGGCAGGGCCTTCTCGACGATCAGGCGGACCTCGCCGCGGTGGGTCTGTTCACCGGCGGTGATGGCTTCGCTGATCGCAGTCAGCGTGGTCTCCGGAAAGGCGCGCTTGGCCTCGCCGCTGCTGCTGCCCAGGTGGCGCCAGGCGCGTTTGATCTTTTGTCCGATACCCATTACCAGTCTCCCGAGGCGCCGCCGCCGTCGAAGCTGCCCCCGCCGCCGGAAAAGCCGCCGCCGCCGAAGCCGCCACCGCCGCCGAAGCCGCCGCCGCGTCCTGAACCGCTCAAGATGTTACCGAGGATGATGCCGGTGGCCACGTTGCCCAGGCCGCTGCTGCTGCGGTGCCCCCAGTGATTCGGGGACAGCCGGCTGCGGCGCGGACGGAAGATCGAGCGCAGCAGGGTGAAGCCGATGACCAGGGCCAGGATGCCGAAGATGGAGAAGCCGCCGCCGCCGGAATCCTGCTGTGCCTGGCGCTGGGGAAGCTGCTGTTGGCGGGCCGGAGCCGGGAAGCTTTCCTTGTTCAGCAGGGTCGCGATGGCGCCGACGCCGGCCACCAGGCCTTCGTAATAATGGTTCTGGCGGAAGTGCGGCGCGATCACGTCCTGCAGGATGCGTTTGGACTGGGCATCGGTCAGCACGCCCTGCACGCCGCGCCCGGCCTCGATGCGCAGCCTGCGCAGCGAACTCGGGTTGTCGCGCGCGACCATCAGGAGCACGCCGTCGTCGACGCCCTTGCGGCCCAGCTTCCAGGCGTCGGTAACGCGGATGCTGAACTGCTCGATCGCTTCCGGCTCGGTCGATTTGACCAGCAGGACCGCGATCTGGCTCCCGGTACGCGCCTCGTAGTCGGCGAGCACCGCGGTCAGGCGCTCGCGCTGGGCGGCGTCCAGCATGCCGGCTTCGTCGACGACGCGCCCGCTCAGGGCCGGCACCGGCTTGAGCTGGGCGAAGGCCGGCGCTGCCAGCACGCAAGCCAGCAGCAGGGCCCACAGGGAGCGAAGGAAGCGGCCTCCGGTCGGCGCGTACATCGCTTACTTGCCGAAGTCGACCGTCGGCGCGGTCGAGATCGCTTTTTCGTTTTCGACCGTGAACGAGGGCTTGGTATCGTAGCCGAACACCATGGCCGTCAGGTTGGTCGGGAACTTGCGCACGGTGACGTTATAGTCCTGCACCGACGCGATGTAGCGCTGGCGCGCCACCGTGATGCGGTTCTCGGTGCCTTCCAGCTGCGATTGCAGGTCGCGGAAGCTGGTGTCGGCCTTCAGGTCCGGGTACTTCTCGGACACGGCCATCAGGCGCGACAGCGCGCCGGACAGCTCGCCCTGCACCTGCTGGAATTTCTGGAAGGCGGCCGGGTCGTTCAAAACTTCGGGCGTGATCTGGAAACTGGTGGCCGCGGCGCGTGCGCGCGTGACGGCCTCGAGCGTCTCGCGCTCGTGCGAGGCATAGCCCTTCACGGTATTGACCAGGTTCGGAATCAGGTCGGCACGGCGCTGGTACTGGTTAACCACTTCGCCCCAGGCCGCCTTGGTTGCCTCGTCCTTGGTCTGGAACTCGTTGTAGCCGCAACCGGACAGCAGCGAACCGGTGAGCAGGGCAAGAGCAAGGGTACGGGTCCAGCGCGCGAAGAGGGATGATGTCATGATCTTTCCATGGCAAGTTGTCGAATGGTCAAAATATACATGATGTAAAGATATTCTGGCGCATCATCGGCGTCCATTCGGCCAGCTTCATGGCTGGCGGGTACAATAATGGGTTCGCAATAATCGACTGACAAGGGGCCCGACGTGACATTCATCGACAAACTTTCCGCAGCATGGACCCGCAACAATTCCCTGCTGTGTGTCGGGCTCGACCCGGACCTGGCGCGCTTCCCGGCCCACCTGCAGGGCCAGCCGGACGGGATCGTCCAGTTCTGCAAGGCGATCATCGACGCCACCGCCGACCTGGCCTGCGCCTTCAAGCCGCAGATCGCCTACTTCGCGGCGCTGGGCGCCGAAGCGCAGCTGGAAGAAATCTGCCGCTACCTGCGCGAGAACTATCCGCACATCCCGCTGGTGCTCGACGCCAAGCGCGGCGACATCGGCGCCACCGCGCACCAGTACGCACGCGAAGCCTTCGACCGCTACGGTGCGGACGCTGTGACGGTCAGCCCCTACATGGGCTTCGATTCGGTCGAGCCCTACCTGGAATGGGCCGACCGCGGCGTGATCGTGCTGTGCCGAACCTCGAACGCGGGCGGCTCCGACCTGCAGTTCCTGGACGTGGGCGGACGGCCGCTGTACCAGCACGTGGCCCAGCTGGTGGCGGAGAAGTGGAACCGCAACGGCCAACTGGCGCTCGTCGTCGGCGCCACTTTCCCGGAAGAGATTGCGCAGGTGCGCAAGCTGGTGGGCGACATGCCGCTGCTGATCCCGGGTGTCGGGGCGCAGGGCGGGGATGTGGAGGCGACCGTCAAGGCGGGGCGTAGCGCGAACGGGACCGGGATGATGATCAATTCGTCGCGGGCGATCCTGTATGCGGCGCCGCGGGATGGGGAAGATTTCGCGGCTGCGGCGCGCAGGGTGGCGATGGAGACGCGGGATGCGATCAATGGGGCGCGGGGGTAAGGACGCGCTCTTGGTGCGCTGACAAAGTGGGCCCCGGGCGGGACCCACGTACATTCCAGCTTCAATACCTGCTCGGCGCAATCCCTTCCGCGTAGTCATACAGCGCGCCCAGGATCTCCTCCGCCCGCTCGTCCGCACTCTCCGACAGCGCATCGATCTCCATGAACAGCTGGTCGACCGTGCGCGCTCCCCCAGCGCCGTCGAACAGGCGTGCCGCCCGGTGCGCCTCCCACTGCTGCATCTCCGCTTCCGACAAGGTTTGCGGGAAGTTGCGCGCCCGGTAGCGGAAGAACAGCTCGCCCAGGCGCTCGTCCTCGAAGGAGGGCCGCACCCCGGCCAGCGCTTCGGGTTTCTCGTGGCGCAGCGATTCCAGCTTGCGGCGGTCGCCATTGCCGACGAAGCCGCCGTACAGGTCTTCATCGACGTCGACCTCAATGCCCGAGGCCGGCTTCTTGAACACCTCGGCCCAGATCGCGCTCATGTTGCGTCCGGCGGCCGCCAGCGACGCATGCGCACGCCCGCGCTCCAGGTCGATGTCCCAGCGCGCCGCCATGCTTGGGTGCAAGGTTTTCAGGTTCCCGACCAGCATCGGCGATTTGTTCAGGTGCACGCTCTTGATCGGCAGGCGCGTCATCCCTTCCGGCATGTCGGCGCCGCGGGTGAACATGCGGGTGCGGATGGTGTCGACGTCCAGCTCGAACAGTTCCGACGGATCGTGACGGCAGTCCCACACCAGGATCTCGTTCTTGTTGGTCGGGTGCTGGGCCAGGGGCCATACCAGGCCCAGGCAGCCGTACTCGACCGGGAACATGCCGGACACGTGCAGGAAAGGCTGGCGCTGCGACGGGTCCAGGTGCAGGCCCATCTCGGCGGCGACCCGGTCCTTGCGGCGCAATTCCAGACAAAAATCGAACAGCTTCGGCTGCTTCTGCCTGATCAGGCGGGCCAGCGCAATGGTGGCGCGCACGTCCGACAGCGCGTCGTGGGCCGCATCGTGGACCAGGCCGTTGGCGGCAGTCAGGTGTTCCAGGCGGAAGCTCGGCTTGCCGTCTTCCTTGCTGGGCCATTCGATGCCGTCCGGGCGCAGCGCATAGGTCATGCGCACCACGTCCAGCAAGTCCCAGCGCCCGCAGCCGTTCTGCCATTCGCGCGCGTAGGGGTCGATCAGGTTGCGCCAGAACAGGTGGCGCGTGACTTCGTCGTCGAAGCGGATCGTGTTGTAGCCCACGCCGATGGTGCCGGGCTCGCTGAAGGCGGCCTCGATGCGGCGCGCGAATTCGTGCTCCGGCACGCCATGTTCCAGGCAATGCTGGGGCGTGATGCCGGTGATCAGGCAGGATTGCGGATCGGGCAGGAAGTCCGGCGCCGGCTGGCAATACAGCATGATCGGCTCGCCGATCTCGTTCAGCTCGGCGTCGGTGCGGATGGCGGCGAACTGGGCCGGGCGGTCACGGCGCGGGACCGCGCCGAAGGTTTCGTAGTCGTGCCAGAGGAAGGTATGCGTGCTCATGTGTTGTTATGGTGTCGCCCCATGGAGGGCGGGCAGGCGACATGGTGGCACAGATTGCGCACGGCGTCAGCCGTGAA
Source organism: Telluria sp. ZB4P36 (assembly GCF_059685865.1). Classification (NCBI taxonomy): domain Bacteria; kingdom Pseudomonadati; phylum Pseudomonadota; class Betaproteobacteria; order Burkholderiales; family Oxalobacteraceae; genus Telluria; species Telluria sp. ZB4P36. The sequence continues at coordinate 148,969 of NZ_JCASIE010000014.1, read as the reverse complement.
ATCGGCGCGGCACCGGCCCGCTCAAATACTGACGCGGTCGCGTCCCGCCTGCTTGGCGCGGTACAGGGCGGCGTCGGCCTCCGCCATCAGGCCATGCTCGTCGCCGCCGGGCGCCAGGCTGGCCACGCCGAACGAGCCCGTAATATGCGGTAAGGGCAGGCGCATGTCGGGGAAGACCATGGCCGTGCGCAGGCGCTCGGCGAGGCGCTCGGCCACCATCTCGGCCAGGCCGGTCGGGGTGTCCGGCAGTACCGCCATCAGTTCTTCGCCGCCATAGCGCACCGCAAAGTCCGACGGGCGCAGCGACTCGCGGATCACGTTCGCGGCGCTCGACAGGGCGGCGTCGCCGGCGATGTGGCCGTGGGTATCGTTGAAGCGCTTGAAGTGGTCGAGATCGATCATGATGATCGACAGCGGGCTGCCGTCCTGGCGCGCCCGCGTCGCCAGCTTGGGCAGCATCTCGTTGAGCCAGGCGCGGTTGTACAGGCCGGTCAGGCCGTCGTTGAGCGAGAGCTGGCGGTAGAACTCGCCCAGCTTCTGGCGCCGCTTCAGCTGGGCGTTGGCGGCCCGCACGCGGAAGGACAGCAGGCGCAGCAGGTTACGCGCCAGCACGTTCGAGCGGTCGATCAGCTGCCACACCAGGTCCGGTTCGATCACCAGCAGCTCGCAGTCTTCCAGCGCGGTCATCGCGGCCAGGTTCACCGCGTCGTCCAGCACGGCCTGCTCGCCCACGCTTTCGCCGGGCAGCACCCGCGTCACGCCGCTGTCCTCGTTGCCGCTGTGGGCGTCCGGCGCGACTTCCAGGGTGCCCGAGAGCACGATGTAGAGGCGCGCGCGCAGCCCGTCCTCGACGCGCTGGCCGGCCGCCAGCCGGATCACCGCGCAAGGGGCGAGCGCCGCCGCGACGACCGGGTCGTCGGCATCGCGGAACAGCTGCAGCTCGCGCGTGGTGTAGGGGGAAGCACCGAAGGTGCCGATCTGGTCCAAGGGATTCTCAGGAGGAAAGCGTCATTACGGCCCAGCATGATAACCCATCGCAACTCATGCGCACTGGGTGGCGTTTTAGAAACAACAGTGGTCAAATGGCGGCCATGACGAATCCTTCCGACCTGGTCGATGCCCTCGGCCGCCAACATGTTCCCGCACCGGGCGCCCGCATCGTGTCGCTGGTGCCCTCGATTACCGAACTGCTGTGCGATCTCGGCCTGGCGGGGCAACTGGCCGGCCGCACCGGTTTCTGCATCCATCCGCGCGCGGTCGTGGACGCGGTTCCGAAGGTCGGCGGCACCAAAGACGTGAACATCGAGAAGATCCGCAAGCTGGCGCCGACCCACCTCGTGGTCAACATCGACGAGAACGAAAAACCGACCGTGGAGCAGCTGGCGGAATTCGTGCCGAACATCGTCGTCACCCACCCGCTGGTCCCGGGCGACAACCTGGCGCTGGCGCGGCTGATGGGCGGCATCTTCGGGGCCGGAGAGGCGGCCGAGCGCTGGTGCGCGGACTTCGAACGCGAGCAGGCGGCCCTGCGTGCGCTGCCCCGTGCGCCGCAGCGCACCGTGCTGTACTGCATCTGGCAAGACCCCTGGATGAGCGTGTCGAAGGACACCTATATCGCCGCCATGCTGGCCGAACTGGGCTGGACGATTCCGCCGCTTGGCGAGGCGCGCTATCCGCGCTTCGACTGGTCCGAGCAACTGGTAGCCGGGCTCGACGCCGTCCTGCTGTCCACCGAGCCCTACCGCTTCACGGAAGCGCACGCGGACGCGCTCGAGAAGCAGCTCGGCATCCCGGTCTTCCTGGTCGATGGGGAAATGATGTCGTGGTACGGCAGCCGCGCGCTGGCGGGCCTGCGCTACCTGCGCGAAGTAAGGGCGATGGTGGAAGGGGCGGCGGCGTAAGCAACGCACGCCCGGGAGCAGGGCGTGCGCCGGATGCTGTCTTACGAGTCGCTCAGGTGCTTGTCCGACAGCGGATCGTCGATGGCCGGGGAGGTATGCTTGTTCTTGTCCTGCAGGCGGCCGAGGGCGCTGTCGAGGGCGCGCGCGAGCTTGCTGCCGGCGTTCTTGATCGACTGGTGCAATTCCTCGGCATGCTCGTGGACGACAACCGGCTGGTAGCCGCGCACACGCGCTTCCATCATGCAGGAATTGCCGCCGTCGGCATGCTTTTCACGGTTTTCGTTGCTCAGGTGGACTTCGACACTGGTCAGATGGTCGCTGAAACGGCCGATCGCGCCGTTCACCACCGTTTGCACGTGTTCGTCCAGGCCCGGGCTCTTGCTGATGGTACGGTCGGTATTGACGTTGATTTGCATATGCTTGCTCCTGTTGTCATAACGATTACATCTTACCTGCGGCGCGATTTTGGCCGCGTCCCGTTACGACAGGTGGGGCCGCCCGGGCAACTTGCAAGGGCGTCCATATTGCAAGCCAGCCATCCTGTCAGCGCCGGTGCCTGCTGAAGAATTGCCAGATGAGCTCGTTCGCATCGATGTCGCGCGTCGTCTTGCCGATCGGCAGGCCAACATTGAAGGCATCGGCGCCCGGCCAGGTGTGGCCGCCGTCCTTGACCGTCACCAGGGCCACGCGCGTGTCGCCGTCGCCCTGCTCGAGGACGCTGACCTCGGTGCCGTCGCCGCGGTCGGTGTCGATGCTGCGCGTCTGTCCGGGCGCCGCCTCCAGGCCGTTGCGCTTGACCCAGTAGCGCTGGCTGTCCATGGCCGACAGGTAGCCGGTAGGCTTGCCCTCGTAGGCGACCACCTTGTCGGCGCTGCCGTGGATCAGCATGACGCCGACCTTGCCGGTCTTGCTGTGGTTCATGACCAGCGGCTCGGGCGTCGGCCCGCCCACCGAGGCCACCGCCGCGAAGCTCTCCGGCAGCTCGGCGGCCAGGCGCAGCGCGAAGAAACCGCCGCGCGACAGGCCGGTGGCGTAGACCCGCGCCGCGTCGATCCGGTACTCCTTCCTGAGCTTGGCCAGCAGGGCTTCGGTGAAGCCGACGTCGTCGGTGCCCCCAAGCCAGGGCATGCCGAAGCCGACGTTCCAGTCCTGCTTGATCCCCAGCGGGTAGACCACGATGAAGCGGTGGCGCTCGGCCGCGCGGTTCATGCCCGTATAAAGCATCTGCTCGGCCATGCTCATGCCGCCGCCGTGGAAGTTGAACACGACCGGATAGGCTTGCTGCGGCTCGCTGTCGTAGGAGGGTGGGGTGTAGACGATGTAGCGGCGTTTCTCTTCCTTGTGGACCAGGCTGCTCACCTGGGCAAGGGCGCTGCTGCAGACGCTGGACAGGACCAGCAGGGCGATCAGGATTTTCATGGGTGCTCCCTATTGATGGAGCACCCAGCCTAAAGAGGGCGTGGTGAAATCGCGGTGAAATCCGCGGACTATCCGCGCGCCGGACGCGGGACGATCTCGACCCGGTAGCGCGTTTCGCCCGGGTAGAAGGCGATCTCCCAGCCCATGGCGGCGGCGACCCGTGCCAGCAGGTTCTGCCCGTGGGCGAAACCCTGCACCTGGCCGGCGCGCGCCGCATCGACCGTGTTGGCGATGGCGAGCCGTCCGCCCGCGTAGCCAATGATGAGTCTGGCCTGCGGTCCGCCATGGAACAAGGCGTTACCCACGCAGTTGCTGACCAGCAGGGCGGCGAGCTGCTGGTTGCCGTCCACCGGCAGCCGCTCAGGGAGTGTGAGCTGCAGGCGGTCCTCGTCCCAGTGTTCCGCCCCGGGCATGCGCAGCAGGACGCCCTCGATGCAGGCGCGCAGGTCGAACACGGCGTGTCCGATGTGCCCGGCGCGGGCCAGCGCGAACAGGACGTCGATGGTGGCGCGCAGTTCGTCCAGTCCCGCCCGCAGCTGTCCGATCTCCGCACGGCCGAGCGGGCGCGCGGCGGCCAGTGCCAGGGTGTTGTTCATGACGGTGAGCGGGGTGCGCAGCTCGTGGCCGACGTCGCGCGTGAAGTCGTGCTCGCGGCGCAGGGCGGCCTGCAGTGCGTTGAAGCTGGTCTCCAGGCGCTCCGCCAGGACCCCGATCTCGTCGGGGCGGTGGCGGGCGCTGAAGCTGGCCGCGGCGCCCGGATCCAGGGCACGGGCTTCCTGCGCCAGGACCTGCAGCGGCTGTACCAGGCGCCGCGCCAGCAGCCAGGCCAGCAGCAGGGCCAGCGCGACCAGGCCGGCCGCCACGAAGACCAGCACCCCGCCCACGTCCTGCACCACCTTCGACACCACCAGCAGCGGTCCGACGTCGGCCAGCATGGCGATGCGGCCGGCCCCGCCGGGCAGGTCGCGCTGCATCAGGTGGTAGTGCCGGCCGCCGTCGGTGAACACCTCGGCGCGCCGGTCGGCGGGCGAGGTCGCCGCGCGCACCACGGCGGGCAGCGTCGCGCGGCTGGTATGGAGGGTGACCAGGTCGCTGCCGGGGCGGGGCAGGCTGCCGTGGCGGGCAAAGTGACTGTCGATGGCGGCTGCCTCGCGCATCATGAGCCGTTCCACCAGCATGTCTTCGGTGACGTAGGCGATGATTACCGCCAGGCCCGTGTAGCACAGGCAGATCAGGATGGTGAAGCCTGCCAGCGCGGCGAACAGGCTGTGGCGGATCGATCTAAACATCGCCGAGGTCGAGGCGGTAGCCCAACTGCAGGATGGTGGCCAGCATCTTGCGTCCGGAGGCTTGTTCCAGCGCCTTGCGCAGGCTGTAGATGTGCGACTTCAGGGCGTCGCTGTCGGGCGGGCTGGCGCCCCACAGGTGCTGGACCAGGGCCGCGCGCGGAACCGGCCGCGGGTACTCCCGGCACAGCAGGAGCAGGATGTTGAAGCCGAGCTGGGTCAGGGCCAGCGGCGCGCCGTCGTAGAGCGCGCGTTTTTCCCTGGTGAGCAGCGTCAGGGGCCCGACGCGCATCTCCTGCTGCTGGTGCAGGGCGCCGCGCCGCGCCAGCGCTTCGCAGCGCAGGGCGACCTCGCGCAGGTCGAAGGGCTTGGCCAGGTAATCGTCGGCGCCTTCGCGGAAACCCTGGGCTTTGTCCTCGAAGGCGTCGCGCGCCGTCAGCATCAGGACCGGCACGTTGCTCGGCGCCCGTGCCTTGATCTCGCGGCACACCTGCAGGCCGTCGACGTCGGGCAGGTTCAGGTCGAGCAGCACCACGTCGTAGGGCTGCTGCGTGGCCAGCCGGATGGCCAGGGCGCCGGTGCCGGCGTGGTCGGGCTGCCAGCCCAGGCCTTCGAGGAAGTCGACCAGCTGGCGGGCGATGGTCGGATGGTCCTCGACCACCAGCACGCTCAGCACCGGGCGGCTCATGCCTTCACGCTTTCTGGTTCCTTGTCGTGGTGCGGGAAGCGGTCCATGCGCGACAGCACCGGGAACAGCACTGCCCACAGGCCGGTCACGACCAGCGTGGCCGCCCCGCCCAGCAGGATCGCGCGGGTCAGGCCGAGCCAGCCGGCGGTGACGCCCGATTCGAATTCGCCCAGCTCATTGGAAGCGCCGATGAAGACCGAGTTCACCGCGCTGACGCGTCCCCGGATGTCGTCCGGCGTCTCGTGCTGCACCAGCAGGTGGCGGATGTAGACGCTCACCATGTCGCCGGCGCCGAGGATGAACAGGGCGGCCAGGGCCACCGGCAGGCTGTCGGTCCAGCCCATCACCAGCGTGCAGAGGCCGAACACGGCGACGCCGCCGAACATCCACAGGCCGACCCGGCGCGTGATCGGATGGAAGGCCAGCACGATCGAGCACAGCGCCGCCCCCAGGCCGGGCGCGCTGCGCAGCCAGCCGAGGGCGGTGGGGCCGGCATGCAGCACATCGTGCGCATAGGCCGGCAGCAGGGCGGTGGCGCCGCCGAACAGCACCGCGAACAGGTCGAGCGAGATCGCGCCCAGCACGATCGGGCGCGAGCGCACGAAGCGCAGGCCTTCGAACAGCGAAGCCAGGCTCACCGGGCCCTGGCTGCGTGCCTGCCGGGCCGCGCGGGTGCGCGACATGCACAGCACCGCCACCGTCAGCAGGCTGGCCGCGACCAGGTGCACGGTCATCGGGCCGAACACGTACAGCAGGCCGCCGACGATCGGGCCGGCGATCACCGCCACGTGGAAACTCGAGGAGCCCAGGGCCACGGCCTGGCTGAAGTCGCGGTCCGGCACCAGGTTCTTCAGCACCGCCTGCGAGGCCGGCATCATGAAGGCGCGCGCGGAGCCGAACAGCACCAGGATCGCGAACACCGGCCAGACGACGCTGCTGCTGGTTGTCGAAGATGCGGCGGTGAAGCCGACCAGCAGCAGGCTGCAGAGCAGCTGGGTGGCCATGCACAGCAGGACGATGTTGCGGCGGTTGTAGCGGTCGGCCACGTGGCCGGCCCACAGGATCAGTACCAGGAAGGGCGCGAACTGCGCCAGGCCGATCAGGCCGAGGTCGAACAGGCTGCCGGTGATCTGGTAGACCTGCCAGCCGATGGCCACGCTCTGCATCTGCACCGCGAGGGTGCCGAGGAAGCGGCCGGAGAGGTAGAAGGCGAGGTTGCGGTTGCGCAGGACGGCCAGGCCGCTGGAAGAGGACAGCAGGGACATGAAGGGCTTTCGGGGACAATGCTGGGTTGCTACCCATGCATTGTGCCCGAATCTGGCCCTTATGGTTGGGCCAGGTCCGCTTCGCTGGTGAAGGCGTCCGCGAAGAACTCGTCTTCCGGCAGTCCGCACTGGGCCACGTAGTCGCGCCGCGCCGATTCCACCATGATGGGCGCGCCGCAGGCATAGACCTGGTGGCCCGACAGGTCCGGGATGTCCTGCATCACGGCCGCGTGCACGTAGCCGGTGCGGCCCTGCCAGGCATCTTCCGGCAGCGCGTCCGAGATCACCGGGACGTACCGGAAGTCCGGCAAGGTGGTTTCCCATGCGCGGCACAGTTCGTCCATGTACAGGTCCTGCGGGCGGCGGCCGCCCCAGTACAGGCGCACGGGGCGGGTGGACTTCAGGTGCATCAGGTGCTCGACCAGGGCCTTCACCGGGGCGAAGCCGGTGCCCGAGGCCAGCAGCACGATCGGCTTGTCGGATTCCTCGCGCAGGAAGAAGGTGCCGAGCGGGCCTTCGAAGCGCAGGATGTCGCGCTCCTTCATGGCGCCGAAGACGTGGTCGGTGAACAGGCCGCCCGGCAGGTGGCGGATGTGCAGCTCGAGCGGGCCGCTGAACGAGGGCGCGCAGCCGATGCTGTAGGCGCGGCGCTTGCCGTCCTTGAGCAGGAACTCGACGTACTGGCCGGCGCGGTAGGCCAGGGCTTCGTTGGCCGGCAGCTGCAGCGTGACGATGGCGACGTCAGGGGCGGCCTTGCGGATGCCGGCGATCCGGGTCGGCATCTTGCGCACCGGGTACTCCGAACTGCCGCCCACTTCGCGCGCTTCGATCACCAGGTCCTGCTGCGGCACGGCGCAGCAGAACAGCGACATGCCCTGGGTCTTTTCGACGTCGGTCAGGGCGCGCTGCTGGTGCGGCTTGTGGGTCAGTTCGCCGTCGAGTACCTTGCCCTTGCACGAACCGCAGGCGCCGTTCTTGCAGCCGTAGGGCAGGCCGATGCCGGCCCGGATGGCGGCGGAGAGGACGGTTTCGTCGGCTTCGCAGGTGAACTGGTGGCCACTGGGCTGGACGGTGATCTGGAAGGTCATGCGGTGTAGGCGGTTGGTGGCTGCGCGCGGCAAGCCGTTGATTCGACAGGGTTTGATGGGCGGTATTCTACACCGCCACCTTGAAAGCCGCGAAACGCCGGCCGGGGCGCTGTGCTAGAGTAGCAAGCTTTCATCCCGCACCCTCGTCCATGATCCAGCCCGCCCCTTTCCACCGTCCACGCCTGCTCGTCGTCGGCTGCGGCGACGTCGGCATGCGCCTGCTGCCGCTGCTGGCCGGGCGCTTCCGCATCTTTGCCCTCACCAGCCAGCGCGAGCGCTGCGCCGAACTGCGTGCCGCGGGCGCCGTGCCGATCGTGGCGGACCTGGATCGTCCGGCGACGCTGCGCCGCCTGCGCGGCCTGGCCGACTGGGTCGTCCACCTCGCGCCGCCGCAGCCCGAAGGCAGCGTCGACCGCCGCACGCGCCACCTGGCGGCGGCGCTCGGCAAGGCGGCGCGCCTGGTCTACGTGAGCACGAGCGGCGTGTACGGCGACTGCGGCGGCGAACTGGTACGCGAGACGCGGCCGGTGGCGCCGCGCAATGCCAGGGCGCAGCGCCGCGTCGATGCCGAGCGGGTGCTGCGCGCCTGGGCGCTGGCAGGCGGCGCGCGCCTGGCGATCCTGCGCGTGCCGGGCATCTATGCCGCCGGCCGCCTGCCGATCAAGCGGCTGGAGCAGGGCACGCCGGCCCTGCGGCCGGAAGACGACGTGTACACCAACCACATCCACGCCGACGACCTGGCGCGCATCGTGGCGCTGGCCTTGTTCCGCGCCGCCGGCGGCGGCCGGGTGCTGCACGCGGTGGACGATACGCGCATGAAGATGGGCGACTATTTCGACGCCGTGGCCGACGCGTTCGGGCTGGCGCGCCCGCCGCGCCTGCCGCGCGCCGAGCTGCAGGCAGTGGTCACGCCGACCCTGCTGTCCTTCATGTCCGAATCGCGCCGCCTGGACAATACGCGGCTCAAGGGCGAACTGCGCGTGCGGCTGCGTTATCCGGATGTCGCGGCGGCGCTGGCGCAGGTACAATCGGGCACCCAGAACGAGAGGCCAGCATGACCTATGAAGAATACCTCGACGAAGTGACCACGCTCATCGTCGAAAAATACGGCGTCAAGGACGCCGCCGCCATCAAGATCGTCGTCGCCGCGCAGGACAAGGAATATTTCGTCGCCCACGACGACAATCCCGAGATGCGCACCGTCGAACGGGCGCATACCGACGCGCGCACCCTGTACCAGGCCAGCGGGCTGGCCAAGGCCGCTCCCGCGAAAAAGAAGTAATCCTTCCGCCGCCCTGCAGCCGGGGCGGCATTTCCCTCAGACCTTCGAAGGCTTCCGGCCTTGCCGGAGGCCTTCGTGCGTCCCTGCCTTCAAAAATGACAGCGCCTTGTGCAAACATCAAGTCGAGTGTGTATCATTTCGTCCGTTGGTAAAAAAGCCATACGAATGATGCCTTTGCGGCCCGGTATGCAAATAATTCCCTAAAGACCACGGAAAGTGGCAAATAACTAACAATCCTGAAAGAAGCACATGCCCATCAGACGCCTTCCGCCCGGCGCGGAGTACGACCCGAACCGCGTCCTCGACGCCATCATCGCCAGGCTCCGCCTGAAGAACGACGCCGCGTTGTCGCGCGTGCTCGAAGTCGCGCCGCCGGTAATCAGCAAGATTCGCCACAATACGCTGCCGATCGGCGCCACGCTGCTGCTGCGCATGCATGAGGAGAGCGAGTTCAGCATCCGTGAACTGCGCGAGCTGATGGTCAGGCCGCAGCATGGCCACGCGCTGGCCTGCTGAATGAAAAACGGCCGGTATGGCCTGTCGCCATACCGGCCGTTGAGGGAGAAAAGTCAGGCTGCGTGCGACAGCGCCTTGCCCGGAGCGGCGCAATATTCGACGGCATCAGACTGCGCTTGCGACGGCTTGCCGGGCGAGGAGCAGAAGGCGTACGCGGCATTGACGGCTTCGCGCGGCTTGCCCGGCGAAGAGCAGAAGGCGAACGCGGCGCCGGCGGTTTCGCGCGGCTTGCCCGGCGAGGAGCAGAAGGCGAACGTGGCGCCGGCGGTTTCGCCCGGCTTGCCCGGCGAGGAACAGAATGCATTCGCTGCGTTCGCGGCAGACCAGGCGCCGAATTCCGCTTCGTAGATTTCGCGCATGCGCTCGCCTCCGGCAGCGTGGTCGCCGTCGCTCGCATTGGCGCCGATGCCGACGTACGGATAGTGGTGCAGGAAGTAACCGAACACGGCTTCGCAGTCCTGCGCGTACTTCATCGTGTCGAGGATGTGATAGTGCCAGAAGGTGTCGACGTCGACGGTCGGCGAGGCCTGCGCGTCGGGGTATTTCTTCATCAGGAAGAGGAAGCGGCGGTATTCCGTTTCCACTGCATCGGCCCGTAACGCGGACCAGCCCTCACCGGATTCCACATGCATCAGTTTCATTTTGATCGGAGCGAGATCGAGTGCTGCGAAGGCTGCGAATTCGTTAGTCGACATAGTTATCACCTTTTTATTGAACTGTTTGTTAAGGCATTCTTTTAATCCCTAGTGTTGAAGCGGTACGTCAGAGACTCCTCCTTAAAGAATGTGGCGCTTTTATCGGAAGCCAAGAACTGCGTCTTGACCGGTGGCAGTGATAGCTATTGTCCTGCCGCCGGTCAGGCTTAATGTTGAGTTCTGTCAACCGAGAAACAGCTGTGCTGAAACGAGACAACATGGCGGCACATCCGCTGCATGTGTCAGGCGATGGCCGGCAACACGACATCGCTGTCGTGTGCACGGAAAGCGGTTGCCCCGGGCAGATATCCGCCCACGGGAATGGTGACGACGATGGTAGTGCCGGTGTCCGGGCCGCTGCTGATCGAAAAGCTGCCGCCGAGGATGTTGATGCGCTCCTCGATGCCGACCAGGCCGAAGGAACCGTTGCGGTTGCGGCTGCCCGGCTGCATGCCGATGCCGTTGTCGCGGATCGTCATGGTCAGCATGTCCGCGTGCCGGTGCAGGTCGATCCGTACCTTGCTCGCACGTGCATGCCGCGCCACGTTGTTGAGTGACTCCTGCAGGATGCGGAACAGGGCGGTGGCGGACTGATCGTCGATGTGGTATTCGGTTTCGTCCTCGACCAGCTCGCACGCGATGCCGGTGCGGCGCGCGAAGTCGCTCACCTGCCAGTCGACCGCCGCATTCAGGCCGAGGTCGAGCACGTTCGGCCGCAGGTCGTTGATGATCTGGCGCACGCTGCGGATGGTCAGGTCGATCTGACGCACCGTCGCGCTGGCGCGTTCGTGCAGACGGCCGTGTTTGTCGCGGGTGCGGTTGGCGAGGAACTCGGCCTCGATCTTCAGCGCCAGCAGGTTTTGCGCGAGCTCGTCGTGGATCTCGCGCGCGATGCGCTTGCGTTCGGCTTCCTTGATCTGTTCCGCGTGCGCCGCGAGCTGGCGCAGCTTCTCGTTGGTAGCCTGCAGCTTGCCCTGGCTCGCGCGCAGCTCGCGCGTCATGTCCTCGGCCATCCGCAGGGCGCTGCGGCGCGAGGAGGCCATGGTCTGGAACAGCGCATACAGCAGGGCCGTGCTGAGCGAGCCGGCGAGGGCGGCCATCCAGGGGTAGTAGAGGTCGAAGCGCGTGTACAGCGCGGACTTGGCGACACTGAAATCGGCGCGCCACTGGCGCTGGTTGAATTCGATCGGCAGGCTGGCCTTCAGCAGTTCGGCGTCGTCGGACACGGGCGGCGGCAGGTTTGCCGCCGCATGGCTGTCGTACAGGACCGCGCTGATCCGGTTCTCGCCCGGTTCCTGAGGCACATCGTTGAGGTCGGTGAGGACCAGGCGCACCCCACCGACCGGGAAACCCTCGAGTACGCCGTTGACCATCTTGTTGACGCCGAAACCGATGCCGACGGAGCCGAGATAGGCGGCGCGGCGCTGGGCGACGGTGTCGATCGGCATGCCGCCCCGGTACGCCGGCAAGCGCATCGCGAGCACGTTCTGAATGGGGCCGGGCAGTATTCTGACGCGGAAGCCCGAAGCGGCGATGGTATTGTAGTCCCGCGACTGGGCCGCCGTGCGGCGGATGTAGCTGCGCGCTTCCAGATCGAGGCCGAGCTTGTCGAGCGTTTGCGGGGTGGCCGGTTCCATGTAGACGAGAATCGTGTAGCTGTCGCGGCCGGGCAGGGGACGCAGTTCCCTGGCAGGCTCCGGCATGCCGTACTGGCGCAGCCGGCGCCGCACGTCCGCGTCCACTGCCTGCAGTTCAGCCGGGCCGACGCTGCGGGCGTAATTCATGACTTCGATGCCAGGGAAGTTGCGCGGCGTGTCGAGCTGTTCGACGTAGTGACGGAATTCCTCGGGACCGACCTCGTTACTGGCGCGGAACAGCCCGGCCGCGCCGCGCAGGACGTCGGAATAACTCTTGATGCGGGCGTCGATCGCGAACTGGGCGGTGCGCGCCATGCCGCGGAACCGCGTCTGGGCGTCGCTCTCGATCGCCTTGGCGGTGGCCAGGTAGAGGACGGTGCCGACCGTCACGGACAGCAGGGCGCCGGTCAGCATCGTCGTCGGCATCACGACCAGATGGGATGAGTGGCGGCGGGGGAGCATAGTCCGTAACCTCGCTTGCTAGGTGAATGCGTCGCTATAATGCGACAAACATTCATACGCTAAGCTTGTTCACAGAACGAAGTACCTATCAGGCCTGATAGGTATGGCATATATGCAACGAAAGTGAACGAAATGGAAACGTTTCGCCGGGGAAGGGAGCGCGCATACCGCCGACTCTCCCGTCGGCAGTATGGCGCGGGAAGAACTTACTTGCCCCAGCTGTCCTTCAGCGTCGTCACGCGGTTGAACACCGGCTTGCCCGTCTGCGAATCCACGCGGTCCGCCACGAAGTAACCGTGGCGCTCGAACTGGAAGCGCTGGTCGGCCACTGCATCCTTCATGCCCGGCTCCAGGTAGGCGGTCACGGTCTCGAGCGCGTTCGGGTTGAGCGCGGCCTTGAAGTCCTTGCCGCCGGCGTCCGGCTGCGGTTCCGTGAACAGGCGGTCGTACAGGCGCACCTCGGCCTCGAGCGCGGTGGCCGCGCTGACCCAGGTGATGTTGCCCTTGACCTTGTAGTTGTCCGCGCCCGGCGTGCCAGACTTCGAATCCTCGAAGTACTTCACGTGCACCGCGGTCACCTTGCCGTCCGCATCCTTGTCGAAGCCGGTGCACTCGACCACGTAGCCGTACTTCAGGCGCACGCGCGCACCCGGCTGGTCGCCGACCGGCGGCGTGAAGCGGTGGTAGCCCTTGGTCGGCACTTCCATGAAGTCTTCCTGCTCGATCCACAGTTCGCGCGTGAACGGGAAGGTACGCACGCCTAGTTGCGGATGATGCGGGTGGACCGGCGAGGTGCATTCCACCGATTCGCCTTCCGGGAAATTGTCGACGATCAGCTTCAGCGGACGCAGCACCGCGATGGCGCGCGGCGCCTTCGGATCCAGGTCGTCGCGCAGTGCGCCTTCCAGCGTGCTCATGTCGATCCAGCCGTCGGCCTTGGAGACGCCGATGCGCTCGCAGAACAGCTGGATCGATTCCGGCGTATAGCCGCGGCGGCGCAGGCCGACGATGGTCGGCATGCGCGGGTCGTCCCAGCCGGTCACCACGCCTTCGTCCACCAACTGGCGCAGCTTGCGCTTGGAGGTGACGACGTAGGTCAGGTTCAGGCGCGCCATCTCGTACTGGCGCGGCACCGGGCGCGGGAAGAAGCCGCCGTCGGCCAGGGTCTCCACCAGCCAGTCGTACATCGGGCGGTGGTCCTGGAATTCCAGGGTGCAGATCGAATGGGTGATCGACTCCAGCGCATCCGAGATCGGGTGCGTGTAGTCGTACATCGGGTAGATGCACCAGTCGTCGCCCGTGCGGTGGTGGTGCGCATGGCGGATACGGTACAGGGCCGGGTCGCGGTTGGTCATGTTCGGCGAGGCCATCGCGTCTTCCGACATCTTGGCGCGCAAGATGTGCTCGCCGTCCTTGTACTTGCCGGCTTTCATGTCGCGGAAGATCTGCAGCGATTCTTCCACCGGACGGTTACGGAAGGGCGAGTTGGTGCCCGGCGTGCCGAAGTTGCCGCGGTTCTTCGCCATGTCGGCGGCGCTCTGGCTGTCCACGTAGGCCTTGCCTTCGCGGATCAGGTATTCCGCCATCTCGTACAGCTTGTCGAAATAGTCGCTGGCGTAGTGCAGATACTGGCCGTCGCCCTGTTCCCAGGTGAAGCCGAGCCACTTCACGGAATCCATGATGGTGTCGACGTATTCCTGGTCTTCCTTCTCCGGATTGGTATCGTCGAAGCGCAGGTGGCAGCGGCCGTTGTAGTCGCGCGCCAGGCCGAAGTTCAGGCAGATCGACTTGGCATGGCCCACGTGCAGGTAGCCGTTCGGCTCCGGCGGGAAGCGGGTGATGACGGGCGGCATGCCTTCGCGCGCATGCGTCCCGGCCGCCAGATCGTTTTCGATAATGGCGCGCAGGAAATTGGACGATGGGGGATTGCCCGCAGCGGCCGGCGTATTCTTTTCGTTGCTCATGGAAAAAGAGTTCTGTATAGGTAAGTTGCGCACATTTTACCGTAATGCAGGGGGCAGCCGCCCCTGTATGTGGTGGAGCGCACGGTAGGCAGCGTTTGGTGGAGACATACTGGGGCCATACGGTTCTTTCGCAAGGCTCAACCATGAAAACCCTCGCCACCCATCCGGACCTGGTCCGCGCCTGGCTGCTGGCCCTGGCCGGCATGCCGCTGCCCCAGGCGCCTCAGTTGGCCACGCCGCAGGCGGGTCCGCACACGCCGCCTCCCGTCCAGCCTTACCGCCGCTGAACGGTTCCCGTAAAAGCACCGGCCTCGCCAGCTTATCGTTTTATATAGGATAATCTCGGATTGGCCGTCTTGCGGCTTTGCTTTACGGCCTTTGCCGGGAGAGTCTCTTTGGAAAATTTATACGCGATCCTCGGCGTCGCCCCGAATGCCGGCGACGACGAGATCAAGAAGGTCTACCGTTCGCTGGCGATGCGCTACCACCCGGACCGCAACCAGGCGCCGGGCGCCGAAGCGCGCTTCAAGGCCGTCACCAAGGCCTACGAGATCCTGTCGGATCCGGCCAGGCGCGCCGAATACAACCAGAGCGTCAACCACCGCATCGTGCTCGACGCCGAGGCCGAAGCCTTCGAGCTGTGGCGCTCGGTGTTCGCGCTGAACGGCGTGAATTTGCCGCACTGAGCTGCGCCCACCATTGAATCAACAGGACACACAATGAAAAACGTACATCCCGAATTTTCGTTCCAGTCGCGCGAACTGGAAGGACAGATCGAGGGCACGCTGGGCGACCCGCCCAACAGGAAGAACTACGACATGATGGTCAACGCGCTGGTGTCCGAGTACGCCGGCGGATCGGGCCTGGACGACGTCAACCTGATGGCCTTCGCGCTCGTTGATTGCATCAAGTTCAAGGATCCGAAAGGCCTGCTGCGCGAGGCCGCCGACTACGAAGGCAGCGATCCTTCGCGCGTGTTCGCGATGGCCGAGTGCAGCGGTGACGAAGGCCGCGCCATGTACGAGGCGATGACCGCGAATTATCCGGAACTGGCGCGCCAGGCCATCATCACGGCCTTCCTGTACAAGAACCAGGGCCGCTGGGACGACGAAGACCGCTCGCTCGACCGCCTGGCCGAAGGCGACGAGGGCGAGGACGACGACATGGAAGACAGCGCCGCCACCGACGACTTCACCCAGCTGTTCGATGCAGACGGAGAGCGCGAATGAGCGACGAAGGGAACAAAGCCAACCTGCCCGCGCTGACCAGGCAGGTCAGCGAACTGGTGCTGGCCGGCTCGCTCGAGCACGCCGAGGAGGCGTTCTCGAAGGCCGCCGACGAGCACGGCGACTACGCGGTCGTCGAAGTGCTGTCGACCCTGCCGCCGCAGGTCACCGCGCTGCACCTGTCCGGCTTCGACGGCGCCAAGACCTCGGTCGCCACCCTGCTGGTGCCGCCCAAGGCCTGGGCCGAGAGCCTGGCCTACATCGCCGCCACCTGGCCGGACAACCTGATCGAGGACGATCCGGAGCGCATCGCCGAGAACCTGTTCAACCACGTGCACGGCATCGTCTACGCCAACGACGACGAAGACCGCCGCCACGAACTGCTGCACGAAGCCTCGGCCACCGACTACGGCGCGACCGTGTTCGCGATCCTGTGGTCGCTGGCGCCGAAGGAAATCCTCGAGGTGGCCGGCGAAATCCTGGCGAAAGGCCGCTACGTGACGGGCCAGACCAGCGGCGACAGCGACATCGTGCCGCTGGCGGTCGACCTGGCCAAGGCCAGCGAAGACGGCTGGGAGCGTTCGCTGCTCGAACTGTTCCCGGAATTCCGCCACAGCGCCGACCTCGCCGACGTCGAGCTGCCGGACGATCCGGACGAAGAATCGCCCTTCATGCAGCGCAACACGCGTGAACTGCTGTACCGCCTGCGCCGCCAGGTGCCTTCGGTGCGCAGCATGCCGCGCCGCGGCACCCGCCGCAGCATGGGCACGGACATCTTCTCGTGAGCGGGGCGACCGGAACGATGCTGCCCGCCATCGTCATCGAGAAGCTGCCGCGCCTGGTGCGCGCCATCAAGCTGCTGCCGGGCGAAGCCACGGACGAGGAAACCGCGGTGCTGGCGGACGAACTGTCCGGCATCACCGCCATGGTGGCCGAGAAGTTCACCAACGACCGCACCGCCGAAGGCATCCAGCGCGCGCTGCTGCTGACCGTGGGCGGCGTCTCGCTCGGCCTCGAGCACCTGGTCGACAGCGACGACGACCTCGATGCGCTCGACATCCTGATCGAGGAGGGCGCCGAGCTGGTATTCCAGCAGGGTTTCCGCCTGGTGAAGGATCTGTCCGCGCTGCCCGAAGACAGCCTGGTGGGCGAGTACGACGTCGACCCGATCTATTCCCAGCGCCGCCTGAAGGAACTCTTCGTCGACCTGTGCACGGCCGACCCGGGCGAGTCCTGGTCCGGCTACGAGCGTTATCTCGCCCAGCTGAAGCAGCGCCAGGGCGTGCAGGCGATCGTGCGCGCGGCCCAGTGGATCCGCCGCCATCACTACGAAGGTCCGATCAACGATCCGGACCTGAACGCCGAAGGCGTGATCGCGCTGGCGATCATCTTCGCGGTCGAGGGCGGCGGGCGCATCACGGCGCGCACCGGCCAGAAGGAATTCGAGCGCCTGGTGAAATCGGTGCGCAAGAACAAGCCGGACTTCGAATCCGGCTGGGCCGAACTGATGGCGCAGGTGCCCGCCACCCACCAGCCCATCATCGCCGAGCGCATCGCCACCTACCGCGAGCACTGCACGGTGCTGCAGCACATCGGGACCAAGGCGAGCATGAAGCAGCTCTTCACCGAGCTGGAAAACTACGCCGGGTCCGAGCTCGACGCGGATTTGCCCTAAGCCGGTCATGAACAGCGCCGAGCGCGGTCCGATCGCGGCGGGAAGCCAGGAATTCCGCCGCATCAACCGCGCGATGGCCTTCGGCGGTTTCTCCGTCTTCGCATTGCTCTACTGCGTCCAGCCGCTGATGCCGCTGCTGGCGCAGGATTTCTCCCTCACTCCCGCCCAATCGAGCCTGGCCTTGTCGGTGTCCACCGCGACGCTGGCGGTGGCGCTGCTGGCATCGGGCAGCGTGGCCGACCGCATCGGCCGCAAGCAGCTGATGGTCGCCTCGATGGTCGGCGGCGCGCTGCTGACCCTGCTGTCGGCCTTCGCCCTCGATTACACCCAGCTGGTCGGCGTGCGCGTGCTGCTCGGCTTCGTGCTGGGCGGCCTGCCGGCGGTGGCGATGGCCTACCTCAGCGACGAGATCGAAGGGACCTCGCTCGGCCTGGCCATGGGCACCTACATCAGCGGCAGCGCCTTCGGCGGCATGAGCGGGCGGGTGCTGTCCTCGGTGATCAGCGACTTCGTATCCTGGCGCATCGCGCTCGGCTTGTTGGGTGCGGCCGGCCTGTACGCCGCCTGGGAGTTCTCGCGCAGCCTGCCGCCCTCGCGCCACGGCGAGACCAAGCGGGCGAGGGGGCCGGGCTTCCTCGACGGCCTGCGCACCCACCTGGCGGACGAAGGCCTGCCCTGGCTGTTCGTGCTGCCTTTCCTCCTGATGGGCTGTTTCGTGAGCCTGTACAACTACATCAGCTACCGCATGCTGGCGCCGCCCTTCGGCCTGAGCCAGAGCGCGGTGGGCGCGGTGTCGCTGCTGTATTTGCTGGGCATGTTCAGCTCGATGTGGGCGGGCAAGCTCGGCGACCGGCTCGGGCGCCGCAACGTGCTGTGGCTGTTCATGGGCGCGATGATCGCGGGACTGCTCGTGACGCTGCACGATTCCGTCGTCGCGGTCGTGCTGGGAACGGGCCTGGCCACCTTCGGCTTCTTCGCCGCGCACTCGGTGACCAGCAGCTGGGTCGGGCGGCGCGCCCGGCCGCCGCAGGCCCTGGCTTCGGGCATCTATTTGTTCTGCTACTACCTCGGCTCGAGCGTGGTCGGCTGGTTCACCGGCTATGTATGGGAACTCTGGGGCTGGCCCGGCGTGGTGGCGGTGCTCGGCGCGCTGCTCGGCGTGGCGATGGGCATCGCGCTGAGGCTGCGGCGGCTGGCGCCGGCCGCTACCTTGCCGGCTCAGCGATAACGCATGATCGCGTTCAGCTCCGCCAGGCGCTGCCTCGTCAGTTCCACCGCGATCGCCTCCCGGCTCGCGCCGGATGGCAGTTGGGCCCGGAACGCAAGGAAGGCGTCGCGGTAGGCGATCCAGCGCCGTTCAGCTTCGCGCACCTCGGCGCGCGTGACGGTCGACTCGCCGACCCGCTCCGGCCGTCCGGCTTCGGATGGCACCGGCGACATCAAGGCTTTGTAGGCGGCGTTGAGTTCCCTGTCGATGCGCGCGAGGTCCTGCGGCGACGCGGCAGGCAGTCCGTTGTCGAGCACCTTGGTAAGGGTGTGGCCGAACTGTTCCTGTAGCTTTCCTTTGCGCGCGATCGCCAGACCTGGTGCCGCAGTGCCCTGCATGTCGGTCTCGGCTGCGGCTGCGTAACGGTCGGCCGCGGCACGCAGTTGCGTGAGTACGCGCCTTGCGGATGGCGGCAGCGCCGCCGCATGGCGATCCAGCCGCGCCTGGCGGATGCGCGCGGCCTGGCGCTCACGGATGCCGGCGCAAACACTGCCCATATAGCCGCTTGTGATGTCGTCGCACTGGTCGAACACGGCGCCGGCCGGCTGTGGCTTGCTCAAATGGGCGATGCGTGACTCCATCTCCGCCTTCGCGATGAACTCGAGCTTGCAGGCGTGGTGGATGGCGATGTCGGTGTCTTGCTGCACGCCAAAACCGTTCGCATACAACATCATCAGGACGGCATCGTCCTCCTGCGCCAGCGCGCAGGCGCGCACCTGCCGCCATTCCGCTGCCGACGTGAGGGCCTGGCTGCGCTTGTCGTAGTAGAGATCGCTCGCATTGCAGCGTTGTGCCGGCAGCTTGCCGCTCAGGCCCGGCGCGCTGCGCCCTTCGACCCGCATGCACTGGCGGTACCAGGATTCGTTTTGGGAAAAGGGGACGCCGAAGTTGCTCGTGTTCGGATAGGGAGCGGCCTGCACCATGCCGGCGAGCACGAGGGCACTGAACAACATGCGATGCGATGGTCTGGACATGGGCAAGGTACAGGCAAAGTGAATGATGGCATCACCTTACTGCATTCCTGCGGTCCGCAAATCCTCGAATTCTCACTGCCCCAGGCTTGACGCGCGCACGGCTGAAATGCGTGCTTGATATCCCTGCTGGGAGGTCTAAAGTGGTTGATTCCAGCGGTGTCACCGCTTTACGTTCAGGAGGTCAATCATGTTGCAACCTGCCGAAATTCAACAGCGTTTCACCCAGATCCAGCAGACGATTAACCAGGCCGAAGAAGTGACGCGCAACGACCAGGGTGCGCCGGAAGAGATCCGCGACTGCATCCAGAAGATCGCCCACGAAATGCCGGAAGCCCAGCGCGTGATGCAGTCGAACGACCAGTCGCGCATCGTGCAATGCATCGACCGGCTGGAAGAGATGGGGGACGAAGCCAAACGGATGTGCCGCAGCGGGCAGCCATCGCCCCAGGTCGCGTCGGTGGTGACGCGGGTGCATGACGTCCTGTCGGACCTCAAGCACCAGCTGCACTGATACGCGTTGCAAACTGTAGCGTGGGCGGGTCTCCCGCCCACGCTACGACAATCAGACGATTCCCTTGCCGCGCAGGGCGGCAATCTCCGCCTCGCCGAGGCCCAGCACATCGCTCAATACTTCGTCGGTGTGCTGGCCCAGCAGGGGCGGGGCCTTGTCGCTGGTTGCCGGCGTGGCCGACATCCGGATCGGATTGCGCACCAGCTTGACCTTGCCCGCAGTCGGGTGGGGCAATTCGATCGCCACTTCGCGCGCCTGCACCTGTTCATTGGCGAAGACCTCGCCGATGTCGTTGATCGGCCCGCAGGGCACGCCGACCGATTCGAGCAGGGCGATCCACGCGTCGCGGCGCTTTTCCTTCACCATCTCCGCCAGGATCGGCACCAGCAGCTCGCGGTTCTTCACGCGCAGCGGATTGGTCGCGAAGCGCGCGTCGCTGCCCAGCTCAGGCCTGCCGCCGGCTTCCACGAATTTCTGGTACTGGCCGTCGTTGCCGGTGGCGACGATGATATGGCCGTCCGCGCAGGCGAAAGTCTGGTAGGGCACGATGTTGGCGTGCGCATTGCCCCAGCGCTTGGGCGGCTTGCCGCTGTTGAGGTAATTGCTGCCCATATTGGCCAGCATGGCCACTTGCGTGTCGAGCAGGGCCATGTCGATGTGCTGGCCTTCACCCGTGCGGTCGCGGTGGGTCAGCGCCGCCAGTACGGCTACGGTCGCGTACATGCCGGTCATCAGGTCGGTCAGGGCCACGCCGGCCTTTTGCGGGCCGCCGCCCGGCAGGTCGTCGCGCTCGCCGGTGACCGACATCAGCCCGCCCATGCCCTGGATCAGGAAGTCGTAGCCGGCGCGGTGGGCGTAGGGGCCGTCCTGGCCGAAGCCGGTGATCGAGCAATAGACCAGGTCGGGCTTGATGGCCTTCAGGCTCTCGTAATCCAGTCCATAGCGCTTCAGGTGGCCGACCTTGAAATTCTCGAGCACCACGTCGCAGTACTTCACCAGTTCGCGCAGCAGGGCCTGGCCTTCGGCGCTGGCGATATCGACCGTCACCGAGCGCTTGCCGCGGTTGGCCGACAGGTAGTAGGCGGCTTCGCTGGTGTCGCGGCCTTCCTCGTCCTTCGCATAGGGCGGGCCCCAGGCGCGGGTGTCGTCGCCGTTGCCGGGACGCTCGATCTTGATCACGTCGGCGCCGAGGTCGGCCAGGTTCTGCGAGCACCAGGGGCCGGCGAGCACGCGCGAGAGGTCGAGCACGCGGATGTGGCCGAGCGCCTTCGGCAGCACGGAAGGAGTACCGGATTGCGTCATTCTGTTCCTGCTGGGTTGTCTGGACAAGTTCCGGATTATAGCTGTCCGCGTGCGATGGTCCGGACCGAACGCGTGGCCGGCTGGAGCGCGGCGTCGATGACGGCGAGCGCGCGCTGCGGCTGGGCCTCGCCGCACATGAAGATGTCGGCCGCGGCGAAGCCGTGCTCGGGCCAGGTGTGGATCGAGATGTGCGACTCGGCCAGCAGCAGCACGCCGGTCACGCCCATGCCGGGGCCGAACGCGTGGAAGTGGCTGTGCAGGATACGGGCGCCGGCCACCAGCGCGGCTTCGCGCAATAGTGCGTCGATTGCGCCTGGATCGGTCAACAGGGCGGCATCGATGCCGGCCAGGTCGGCCAGCAGGTGGATGCCCGTGGGGCGGTGTGGCGTGTTCACTTGTGGCTGCCGCCCGAGTAGCCGCCGCCGCCGCCGTAGCTGTGGCTGCGCCAGCTGTTGCCGCCGCCGGTGCGGGCCGAGGAAGCCATGCTGACCCAGCACACGACGGTGGTGACCAGGGTGACGACGATGGCGTAGAGGAGGAAATTGCGCTTCATGCGATGGGGCTCATTGTGTCTTGTTCGGGGCAAGCATCAGCGGCAGGAACAGCGCCACCAGCCCGACGGCGAGCAGGAAGATCGTTGGGGTGAAGTTGAAGATCAAGGGAATGAAATTCAGCCCAAGGATCCAGAGCAGGGCGCGCCAGGCGATGTCGGCCTGCGTCAGTGCCTTCTTGCCGGTCTTCGCCCCGGCGGGCTTCGCCAGCCCGAACCAGCTGCGTACCTGGTCTTCCGCCACGGGCGACGAACGCGACCAGCTCAGCTCATCCATCGTGTATTCGGCCGCCAGCCCGTTCTGGCCATGTTCGTACTCCGTCACCTGGACCACATCGCCGGCCTTGACGCGCCAGTTGAAGGCGCCCGCCGCATACGCCACACGCGCCGGATACTCCCAGGTGCGCTCATGGCTCACGCCGTCCACCTGCACGGCATGCATGGCCGGCAGTGGTGGCGTCGGCCAGTCGTCCATCACCTGCGAGCGCGACCAGCCTTCACTCGTTTCGACCAGCCAGAAGAAGGGCCCTTGCGCGGAATACAGCAGGTACTCGTCCCAGCTCTCGCCTTCGTCGTCCTCGCGCCGCATCGCGCCCAGCACCGTGTAGGTCTGGGCGCCGATCCTGGCCGTCGCGCCGAGGGACAAGGTGAACTGGACGCGCTCGTGCTCATCGCCCTTGAGCAGCACTTCGACCTTGGGCGAGGACGCATCCATGCGCGTGGAGCAGGCAGGGCAGACGCAATTGGCCGCCAGCCCGGGCAGATAGCGGATCGAGGTGCCGCAGGAGCGGCACTGCAGCACGTCGACCTTGCCGCGGTACTTGCCGGCGCTGGCCTTGATCTGCTCGTCGTCGCGCAGCAGCTGGCACTTCATGCCTTCCAGCGTCACCGCATTGCCGGCATAAAGGAGGGGCGGCGTGCCGTCCGAATAATCGAGCGTGGCAAAACTCGGGCCGCGCCGGAAGTCGGCCACCCGGGCTTCCCAGCCTTCACCGGCGCGGAAAGGCAGTTCGCCCTGTCCGCCGGTGCATCGGGCCACGCGCTTGTCGGATGCCACGTAGGGACCGAAGCCGATGTCATACTGGCGCGTGACCTGGATAGCGTCGAAGGCCGGGAAGCCGGGCGCCAAATCGCGCTGCGTGGTCAGCACGTACTGGCCGGAGGCGTCGCCCAGCCAGCCGTCCATGCCATCGTCGAACAGCAGGTACCACTCGTTCCACATGCCGGCGTCGTAGCGCAGCTGGATGCGGCCGACCACGGTGAAGCTGCGGCCCCCATGCACGCCGGAAGTCCCAATCTGGATGCGCGAATAGTCTTCCAGCACTTCGGACATCTTGCCGAGGTCGCGCACGGCATCGGCTTCCTTCAGGACGGTCGCGCGGCAGTACTCGCACACCGCCAGGACCGAGGCATGCGAGCGGAAGGCAACTGGCGCGCCGCAGGAAGGACAGGAAACGGTCTGCATCAGCCGATCAGTTTCTTGAGCAGCTCGGCCTTGGTGCTGTCATAGTCGCCCTGCGAGATCAGGCCCTTGTCCAGCAGGCCCTTGAGCTTGGCCAGGCGGTCCTCGATCGACTCGGCGGCTGCCGGCACGGCAGCCGGCTGCGGCGGCGCGAACGCGCCCTGCATGCCCTGGGCCATGGCCTGGCCGATGGCGATGCCCGCGCCGGCGCCGGCGCCGATGCCGGCGATGCCGCCCTCGTTCTGGGCCGCCAGCGGGATGCTGCTCGCCACCTGGAACTGGGTGAAGCCGCCCATCTTGTCGGCGCCCAGGCTGGCCTTCATGCCGGCCGAGATGCGTTCGTCGAGCGCGGCCTGCAGTTCTTCCGGCAGGCTGACGCTGGCGACGTTGAATTCGTCCAGCCCGATGCCGTAGCGGGCAAAGGCATTCGCCAGGTCGCCGCGGATCTGCTGCGCCATCAGGGTCTGGTTGGCGGCCATGTCGAGGAAGGCGATCTTCGACGCGCCCAGCGAGTTGGCCATGGTGGCCAGCATCAGGCCGCGCAGCTGGTCTTCGACTTCCTCGCGGGTATAGCTGGCGCGGGTGCCGCTGATCTCGGTGAAGAACAGGCGCGGGTCCGCAATGCGGTAAGAGTACATGCCGAAGGCGCGCACCCGGATCATGTCGAAATCCTTGTCGCGGATCGTCACCGGCTGCGGCGTGCCCCACTTGCGGCCGGTCTGCACGCGCGTGCTGAAGAAGTAGACGTCCGACTTGAAGGGAGACGCGAACAGCTTGTCCCAGTTCTTCAGGTTGGTCAGCACCGGCAGGGTGGAGGTGGTCAGGCGGTGGGTGCCGGGGCCGAACACGTCGGCCACGCGGCCTTCGTCCACGAACACGGCCACCTGCGACTCGCGCACGACCAGGGTCGCGCCGTTCTGGATTTCGAAGTCCTCCATCGGATGGCGCCAGGCCAGCACGCCTTCGCCTTCCTCGTTCCACTGCAGGACGTCGAGAAACTGCTTCTTGATGAATGAGCCGAGAGACATGATGGGACCTCTTCTATGCGTGGTGAGTAGGTGTCAGGAGATGCTGCCGGCGTTGACCAGGCCGATCGACAGCGAGATGGCGCCGAGCAGGGTGCCGAAGCCCATGTTGTTGTTCTCGATCTGGTCCTTCGACATGCGCAGCAGGCGCGTGGCGATGACGAACACCAGCACCTGGAGCAGCATGGCCAGCGCGGCCCAGCCGGCAAATTCATAGTAGTCGTCGGTGTGCATCAGGGCCGAGGCGATGGTTACCGAGAAGCCGAGCAGGGTGCCGCCCAGCGAGACCGCGGCGGCGCAGTTGCCCTGGCGGATGAGCAGCACTTCGTCGTAAGGCGTGACCCGCGTGTACACCACAAAAAATGCCAGAACCAGCGCGATTGCCGTCGCAAGATGCAGCACATAGTTTAGGATGGCGGGCACAAGATTCTCCAAAGAAAAATAGACGAGATTGCAAGCGCGATCTTAGAACAAATTTGTCTCATGACCAAAAGAATTCTGATCCTCTCGGTATTCGTCGTCGCTTCCTGCGGCCTCGCCTATGAATTGATTGCCGGTGCATTATCCAGCTACCTGTTGGGCGATTCGGTCCTCCAGTTTTCCACCATCATCGGCTGCTATTTATTCGCCATGGGTGTGGGCGCGCACTTCTCGAAATACGTGCGCGACGAAGACGTGCTGTCGCGCTTCATCGACATCGAGCTCGCGGTCGGCCTGATCGGCGGGCTCTCGGCGGCGATGCTGTTCATGACCTTCACCTGGATGGGGGCGCCCTTCCGCACGGTGCTCTACGTGACCGTGTTCCTGATCGGCGCCATGGTCGGCATGGAGGTGCCGCTGGTGATGCGCGCGCTGAATGAGCGCCGCACCGAGTTCGCCGAGATCGTCAGCCGCGTGCTCACCTTCGACTACCTCGGCGCGCTGGCGGTGTCGCTGCTGTTCCCGCTGGTGCTGGCGCCGCACCTGGGCCTGGTGCGCACCGGCTTCCTGTTCGGGATGCTCAACGTCGGCGTCGCCATGTGGACCCTGTACGTGTTCCGCGCCGAGTTGAACCACCTGCGCGGCAAGGCGATCCGCGCCAGCGCGGTGCTGTTCACGCTTGTGCTGGGCTTCGGCTTCTCGGACCGGATGGTGGAGTGGGGCGAGCACGGGCTGTTCGGCGACGACGTCGTGTACTCGACCACCACGCCCTACCAGCGCCTGGTGATCACGCGCTTCAAGGACGACCTGCGCCTCTACATCAACGGCAACCTGCAGTTCTCCTCGCGCGACGAATACCGCTACCACGAAGCGCTGGTGCACCCGGCGATGCAGTCGCTGCCCTGGGCCAGGCGGGTGCTGGTGCTGGGCGGCGGCGACGGCCTGGCGCTGCGCGAAGTGCTGCGCTACCCGCAGGTCGAAGAGGTGACCCTGGTCGACCTCGACCCGGCCATGACCGGCGCCTTCGCCACCCGTCCCGAACTGGTCAAGCTGAACGCCGGCGCGCTCCAGGACAAGCGGGTGAAGATCGTGAATGCCGATGCCGGCATCTGGCTGCAGAAGGAAGCCGGCATGTACGACGTCGCCATCGTCGACTTCCCCGACCCGTCCAGCTTCGCCCTCGGCAAGCTGTACTCGGTGCCCTTCTACGGGATGCTGCGCAAGCACGTGGCCGCCAACGGCCTGATCGCGGTGCAGTCGACCTCGCCGTTCTTCGCCCCGAACGCCTACTGGACCATCGAGGCGACGCTGCGCGAAGTCGGCCTGCAGACCTGGCCCTACCATTTGTACGTGCCTTCATTCGGCGAGTGGGGCTTCATCATGGCTTCGCCGCAGGGCCGCTTCGCGCCGCCGACCGCGTATCGCCTGCCGATGCGCTACCTCACCGGCGAGACCACCCGCGCCATGTTCGACTTCCCGCCCGACATGCCGCGCCGCCCCATGGCGCCGAACCGGCTCGACACCCAGTCGCTGGTGCGCGAATTCGAGGAAGACTGGCAGCAGGTGATCCGCTGATGGACCGGCGTTCCTTCCTGGTGAGCGCTGCCGGGGCCGGGGCGGCCGGGCTGGCGACCGCCGCCGGTTTCCATCGCTGGCAGGAGATCTTGCCGGCCGTCCATGCACCAGGCCGGGCGGAAGGGCACTTCCTGCGCGACCGCGGGGCCATGCCGCCGCCTTCCGAAACCATCGAGACCGATGTCGTGATCCTCGGCTCCGGCATCGCCGGCCTGAGCGCGGCCTGGAAACTGGGACGGCTGGGGCACGATGATTTTCTCTTGCTCGACGGGCCGGAAGCCTTCGGCAACGCCGCCGGCAGCCGCTACGTCGAGCTGGCCTGCCCGACCGGTGCGCACTACCTGCCGCTGCCGGGGCCGGAGTCGACCCACGTGCGCGAGATGCTGCTTGATCTCGGCATCATCCTGCGCGACGCCGGCAAGGACCAGCCCTACTACGACGAGCGCTTCATCCTGCACGGGCCGGAGGAGCGCCTGCTGCGCGGCGGCGAATGGCACGAAGGCCTGGTGCCCACCGATGCCGGCGATGCGGCCGAACACAAGGCCTTCTTCGACGAGATGGCCCGCTTGCGTCACCTGCGGGGAAGCGATGGACGGCGCGCTTTCGTCTTCCCGCTCGCGCTTTCCTCCAACGATCCCGGGTTCGCAGCGCTGGACGGCGTCAGCTTCGCGCAGTGGCTGGGCGATCAAGGCTACCGCTCTGCGACGCTGCGCTGGTACCTCGATTACTGCTGCCGCGACGACTACGGCGCCGGCCTCGATCGCGTCTCCGCCTGGGCCGGCGTTCATTACTTCGCTGGACGCTGGGGCCAGGCCGCCAACGCCGGCGAGAACGCGCTGCTGACCTGGCCCGGCGGGCTGGCGCCGTTGGCTGAAGCATTGGTGGCGAAGGCGGGTTCGCGCCGGCGTTCCGGGACGGCAGCGTCCGTGCGAGAAGTGGACGGCAAGGTCGAAGCGCTGTGCTTCAGGCTGGAGGAGGGCAGGCCGCATACCTTTCTCATACGTGCGCGCCGGGCGATTTGCGCGATGCCGCTATTCGTCGCCAGCCGCGTGGTCGAGGGCATCGAGCGCTACGGCTTCGACTCCCGCAAGCACTTGCCGGACTACGCGCCCTGGATGGTGTCGAACTTCCTGATGCGTGACTTCCCGCGCGAGCTCGACGGGGCACAGCTGGCCTGGGACAACGTGGTCTACCAGGGCAGGGGACTCGGCTACGTGGTCTCGACCCACCAGGAAATCCGCTCGCGCCCGCCCGAGAAGACCGTCTTCACGGCCTATACGGCGCTGTCGCATCACACGCCGGCGGCGGCGCGGCGCTGGATGCAGTCGGCCAGCCCGGCCGAGCTCTTGGCCCTGGCGAGTTCCGACCTGAAAGATGCCTACGGCTGGGCTTTCACGCCCTGCGTCGAGCGGGTCGACATTACCTTGCGCGCGCATGCGATGGCGGTGCCGCAGCCGGGCTTCCGGGCCAATGCGGGCCTGGCGTCGTTGCGCGAAGCGAAGGGGCCGGTGCTGTTCGCCCATGCCGACCTGTCCGGCCTCTCGGTATTCGAGGAGGCCGCATGGTGGGGATGCCGCGCAGGAGAACAGGCACTCGCCTGACGTGCACGGCGATAGATCGACTCGTGGCATGCTAGGGCTCCGGCCTGGTTTTTCCAGGCAAGCACCGAAAGGAGTTCGCATGGTACGGCGTCCGGGGATCTTCCCCACCTTCTTCCTGTCCGGCTTCGAATGCTCGAATTTCCTGTGGAAAGGCGGCGTGCGGCGCAACCTGGTTGCGGAAACCGGGCACGACCGCCACGTCGCCGAGGACTACCAGATCCTGAACCGCCTGGGCATCGCCGTGGCGCGCGAAGGCATCCCCTGGCCGCTGGCGGACCGGGGCGGGAGCTATGATTTCTCGCTCCTCGATCCCTATATCGCAGCCATGAACGCGGCCAAGATCATGCCGATCTGGGACCTGTGCCACTACGGCTATCCGGATGACCTCGATCCGTTCTCGGATACCTTCGTGGCCCGCTTCGCCAACTATTGTCGCGCCGCGGCCGAATATGTGCTGCCGAAGGTCCCCCACAGTCCCGCCTTCTTCACGCCGATCAACGAGATCACCTTCTTTTCCTACTGCGCCGGCGAATGGGGTTGGGCCGCGCCCTATCGCTGCACCCGCGAAGACCGCCTGCGGCTGCGGGTGGCCCTGTCTCGGGCGGCGATCGCCGGGGTGAACGCGATTCGCCAGGTCGATTCCGGCGCGCGTATGGTGCACATCGATCCGCTGGTGCGGGTGGTGGCGCCGCGCGACCGCCCCGACCAGATCGAGGCCGCGCGCCACGAGACCGAATCCGACACCTTCCTTGCCTGGGACATCATCAGCGGGCGCGAGCATCCCGAATTCGGCGGTTCGCCCGAGATCCTGGACATCGTCGGCGCCAACAATTACTCCTTCGGGCAGATGGAGTACCGCGAGAGCGGGCCGCATGCGGCCCTGCCGCCGGGCGACGACCGCATCGCGCCGCTGTGCGACATGCTGGACACGGTCTGGCAGCGTTACCGCCGGCCGATGATCATCGGCGAAACCAGCGGCCTCGGGCACGGGCGCCCGGACTGGCTCAGGGATGTGATGGGCGAATCGCTGGCGGCGGTGCAGCGCGGCATGGACCTGCAGGGGGTCTGCCTGTTCCCGGCGGTCGACATGCCGAACTGGCATACCGGCGAGTGGGTCGGCAACGGCATCTGCGACCTGGTCAAGGAAAACGGCATCCTGAAGCGGGTACCGCACCAGCCCTATGTCGATGAGCTGCGCCGCTGGCAGAAGGAGCTGAACCGGGTCACCGAACTGGACCCGGACCCGTTCAGCGACCCGGTGGATCTGCAGGATATCGTCGATGCGGCGCACCGGCTCAACATGCGCCCGGATAAGGATTGGCACTGAGCGTCTAGCCCGCGCGTTCGGGCTCCAGCAGTCTGGCGGTGACCAGGTCGCGCTCGTGGTCGACGATGCCGTCCACCATGCGCTCGTCCAGTCCCATCGCCTCCAGCACGAAGGCCGACAGCTGCAGGCTGGCTTCCAGCGTCTCCGGCACCACCACGCTGGCGCCGGCCAGGCGCAGGGCGCGCGCGTGCTTTTCGTCGCGCGAGCGCACGAACAGGCGCGCGTGCGGGAACTCGCGGCGGATGCCGCGCACCGCCTGCATGGCCGACGCCGGATGGTCCATGGTCAGCACGATCGCGGGCGCCTCGTCGGCATGCACGCGGCGCAGCAGTTCCGGCCGCGAGGCATTGCCGAAGTAGACCGGCCGGCCTTCCGCATGCAGTTGCGACACCAGCTTGGCGTCGCACTCGAAGGCCACGAAGGGAATGTTCTGCTCGCCCAGCAGCTTGGCAAGCTGCTGGCCCACGCGGCCGAAACCGGCGATGATGACGCGGCCGCGCGCCGAGGCCAGCGCAGCGTCGTCGCTGGCCGCCGCCTGTTCGTGCCGCGCATGCTCGTGGCGCTCGCCGATGAAGCGACCCAGGCGCGCCAGCATCGGCGTGAAGAACAGCGACAGGCCGACCACCAGCATGACCTGCGCGCCCAGCGTCGTTTCGAGCACTTGCGAAGTCATGGCGTAGCCGATCGCCACGAAGGCGAATTCGCCGCCCTGGCCCAGCAGCAGGCCGCCCTCGACGGCGCGGCTCCAGGGCTGGCCGCCGATGCGCAGCAGGATTGCGACCACCAGCGCCTTGAGCAGCACCAGCCCGGCCACCGAGGCCGCCAGCAGCAGGGGCGCGTCGAGGATCTGGCGGGTGTCGATGCTCATCCCGACCGTCATGAAGAACAGGCCCATGAGCAGGCCCTTGAAGGGCTCGACCATCAGTTCGACTTCGTGCTTGAACTCGGTCTCGGCCAGCAGCAGGCCGGCGATCATCGCCCCCAGCGCCATCGACAGGCCGGCGGCGGCCGACAGTCCCGCGATGCCGAAGGTGCTCAGCAGGATCAGCGCCATGAACACGTCCGGCTGGCGGTGTTCGGCGAAGGAGCGGAACAGTTTGCGCACGATGCGGCCGCCGACCAGGTAGATCAGGCCGATGGCGATCGCGGCCTTCAGCAAGGTGGTCAGTGCCAGCAGGGCGATGCCGTCGCCGTGGTCTCCACCCAGGGCGCCGATCAGGAGCAGGATCGGGACCACGGCAAGGTCTTGCAGCATCAGGATGGCAAACGCCGCCTGGCCGAGTGGACTGCCGGTGGCCTGCTGCTGGGCGAGCAGCTGCATGACGACGGCCGTGGAAGACAGCGACAGCACCAGGCCGACGACGAGGGCGGTCTGGGAGTCGAGTCCATAGGCCAGGAACAGGACGCCGCCGGCCAGCGCCGCGCTGGCCAGCACTTGCGCGGTGCCGGCGCCGAACACCCAGCGCCGCATCGCCCACAGGCGGGCCGCCGAGAGCTCGAGGCCGATCATGAACATCAGGAACAGCACGCCGATTTCGGCCAGCGCCGCAATGCCCTGGTCGCGCGGGAAGGTGAGGAAGGCCAGCCATGGGACCTCGCCGGCCAGCAGGCCCAGGCCGAAGGGGCCGACCAGGGTGCCGACCGCCAGGAAGCCGACCACCTGGTTGATACGCAGGCGCTGCAGGGTGGGGATCAGGATGCCGGAGAGGACCAGGAAGAGGAGGATCTCCCGCAGGAAGGGGAACGAGTGTTGCTCTTGCACGGTGGATGGCCGGTGGTTGTTGTTGGCCGGATTGTAACGTCCCGGCGCAGGCCGGGCCCCAAGTCTGCTAGCGCGGGCTCACCGCCATCAGCAATTCCCCGCCTGCACCGCCTCCGGCGGCGTCTCTTCCTGCTGCCGGTGCCCGCTCGCCACCGGCTGGCGGCTTTCGGCGGTGTGCTGGAGTTCCTCGATCTCCGGGTCCTCGACGTTGCGCAGTTCGAGGTAGCGGTCGAGCGCCTGGTCGAGGCGCGGCAGCAGGATGCCGCGTTCGCTGGTCAGGGCGCAGTACGCAGGCCGCGCCGCCGGGAAGGCGATCGCACGCGCCTCCAGCCGGCTCGCATCCACGCCGGCCCGCTCGGCCGCCTTCTGCGCCAGTTCGGCCCAGGTCAGGGCGCCGCCGTTCGACAGATGCCAGATGCCGGCTTCGCGGTCGATCGCCAGGTCGAGGCAGGCGTGCACCAGGTCCGGCACGTAGGTCGGCGTGATGGTCAAATCGTTGGAGGCGGCGAAAGGCTCGCCGCGCTCCAGCGCATTCAGGGCCAGGGTGACGAAGTTGTGCTGGTCCCAGGGCCCGAAGAAGGCGCTGGTGCGCACCACCAGCGCGTCCGAATGCTTGTCCAGCACGGCCGTCTCGGCCTCGGCCTTGCTGCGGCCGTAGACGTTGAGCGGCGCCACCGGGTCGGATTCCACGTAGGGGCGGTCCTGGCGGCCGTCGAACACCAGGTCGCTCGAGAAGGTGGTCAGGTGGATGCCGTGGCGCGCGCAGGCCGCGGCCAGGAGCGCCGCGCCGAGCGTGTTCTCGCGCAGGCAGCGCTCCGCATCGTGCTCGGCCTCGTCGACACGCACGTAGCCGCAGGTATTGATGACCGCCCAGGGCTGGTGCTCGGCCAGCGCGCGCTCGACCGAATCGGCGTCGGCGATGTCCATCTCCTTGCGCGACAGCAGGCGGTAGGACAGGTTGCGCTTGCGGCAGACGCGGGCGAAGGCGCGGCCCAGGGTGCCGGTCGCGCCAAGGATCAGGATCGGCGCCGCGCCCGTGCCCACCAGGCGGTGGCCGTCGGCCGAGATCGAGGTCAGCGCGCTGGGGGTGGCCACCGGCGGGTGGCACAGGAAACGGCCCGGGCGGCGCCACCAGCCCTGGCCGCGCAGCACCGGGTGCGACAGCGGTGTGCCGGAAGATAGTTCCTTCATCATCTTCGCCAGTGCGGTCGGGCGCGGCATCGGCGAACGCACGTCGAAGGGGCCCGGCTCGTAGTAGCCCTTGTTCTGGGTGACCAGGCTGTTCCAGTCGAAGGAACCGAGCAGCGACCAGACGGTGACGGCGCGCACGTCGACGCCGTTCTGCTGCGACTGCTGGGCCGCTTCCCAGATCTCGAGCAGCCAGCGCAGCTGGTCTTCGCGGTTGGCGTCGATGTGGGCTTCGGTGATGGCCAGCGGGATGCCGTAGCGGTCCCAGATCTCGCTGAGCAGCGGGGCGATGCCCGGGGTCGGCGTGGCCAGCACGCGCGAGGCTTCGATGTCGGCGCAGGGGATGCCGTCCGCCACGCCGCGGTGGTGCTCAGGGAAGCGCTCGGGTCGGTGGTCGAGCCAGCGCTCGGACGTGACGTAGTAGTTGACGCCGATGATGTCGGGCGGGCAGGGGTTCTCGCGGAACCACAGGAATTCGGACGCGTCGATGCCGGTCTTGAGCAGGTACTTCCACAGCTTGTGCTGTTCGTCGACCATCCCGCACAGCAGGTCCCAGGCCAGCCAGCGCCGCTCGTTGTAGAACTCGGCGACGTGGGCGAGTTTCGGAGTGCCGTAGGTCTTGCCGAGGTCGTCGGTCTGGACCAGCTTGGCATCCGGATTGACGGCGCGGATCGCGCGCATCGCCAGCACCACGGCGCGGCACTGGATCAGCAGGGCTTCGATGAAAGTGCGGTCGTCGCGGCCGTGCGGGTACCAGACGCCGTACAGGCCGGCGAAGCGGGCGGTGGTGCAGGGCTCGTTGACCGGGGTGTAGTACTCGATCCAGGGATAGCGCGCGGCCACGGCGCCGGCATACTCGGCCAGCTGCTCGGCAAAGCTTGGGTCGACCAGGCTGGTGTGGCGCGGGCCGCTGCCGTGGTGCACCAGGCCGGCGATCGGGGTCACGCCTGCGCCGCGCAGGGCTTCCAGGCGCTCGTCGGCCCAACGCCAGTCGGCACTCGCCAGGCCGTCGGGTGCGGTACGTTCCCATAGCACGGGATAGCGGATTGCCCGGATGCCGGTGGACGCGAAGCGCCCGATGTCGCAGGCGCGTGCGGCGTGGCCATTGCGGTCGAGCTGGCTGAAATACTCGTCGCGGACGCGGTTGACCGTACATTCGAGGCCGCCCCAGAGTTCCAGTGGGCGGGTTTGGCTGTTCGTGCTCTTTTGTGGATTCATCAGTTTCACCAAATATTAGTTTTCTAACAACAATTTCCGTGCAGCTCGGCGTCCCAGGTACAAAAGCGTCGAAAGGGGGAGCCGGCCGGCAGGCCATGTGCCAGGTAGCGGTTGACATCCTTGCGCCAACCTGCAACCATGCGGTCCATGAATTTTCCGAAAGCACATCATCTTTTCTTGACCTGGTGGCGCCGCTCCTAGCGTGCGGCCACAGGAAATGATCTGCATTTCGACTAACGCCGCCTCGATCCGGGTGGCGTTTTTGTTTCTGGCGCAGGAGGATCGGGGCAATAACAAGGAAACCCGATGAGCTCCCAAACCCCTTCCACCGCCGCGCCAGTCATCCTCACCGGCGACCGTCCTACCGGTCCGCTGCACCTCGGCCACTTCGTGGGCAGCCTGCGCAACCGCGTGGCCTACCAGGACACCTACCGCCAGTTCGTCATGCTGGCCGACGCCCAGGCGCTGACCGACAATATGGATGACATCGGTAAGGTACACCGGAACGTGGTCGAAGTGGCGCTCGATTACCTCGCCTGCGGCATCGATCCGGCCCGTACGACCATCCTGATCCAGTCGCAAATCCCCGAACTGACCGAGCTCACTTTCTATTACCTGAACCTGGTGACCGTGGCCCGCCTCGAGCGCAACCCGACCGTGAAACAGGAGATCATCCTGCGCGGCTTCGAGCGCGACATCCCGGCCGGCTTCCTGACCTACCCGGCCAGCCAGGCCGCCGATATCACCGCCTTCAAGGCCAGTGTGGTGCCGGTGGGCGAGGACCAGATCCCGATGATCGAGCAGTGCAACGAGATCGTGCGCAAGTTCAACCGCACCTACGGCGGGGACAAGGACATCCTGGTCGAGTGCAAGGCGATCGTGCCGGAAGTCGGCCGCCTGCCGGGCATCGACGGCCGCGCCAAGATGAGCAAGTCGCTCGGCAACACCATCAACCTGGGCGCCTCCGCCGACGAGATCCGCGCCGCGGTCAAGCAGGTCTATACCGACCCGCTGCACCTGAAGGTGTCCGACCCGGGCCACCTGGAGGGCAACGTGGCCTTCATCTACCTCGACGCCTTCGACACCGACAAGGAAGGCCTGGCCGAGATGAAGGCCCACTACACCCGCGGCGGGCTGGGCGACAGCGTGGTCAAGAAGCGCCTCGAGGGCATCCTGCAGGAACTGCTGGCGCCGATCCGCGCGCGCCGCGAGGAGTTCGCCAAGGACCGCGGCCAGGTGCTGCAGATCCTGAAGGAAGGCACCATGAAGGCGCGTGAAGTGGCGGCGCAGACCACCGATGAAGTGAAAAAGGCGCTGGGACTGTCGTACTTCTGATCTGAAGCCAGGTGCCGGTATCGCGCGGTGGTACCGCGCGTATCGGCACCTGCCTCCCTCGCGGTCCGCACTGGCCCGCGATCTCCTCCGGTGGCAAGCTGCAGGCTTCAACGTCACTGGAGGACTCCCCCATGAGCAAAGGCCTGCGCCTGACCGAAAAATGGATGCAGCGCGCGCTGTGGCTGGTCGCGCTTGCGTTCGCGTCTTTCCTGATTGGCCTGGGCGGCAAGATCGTTCACAACCTGTGGAACGTCGAGCAGCCCTTGAGCATCGAGCAGTTCATGGACCGCAACCAGGTGGACGCCTTGCGCGACGGGCAGGCTGCGGCAAGGGCGCGCCGCGAGGCCGCCCAGCTGCAGCTGGAGCAGGCGGCCCAGCAGCACGAGGTGGCGCGCGCGAATACCCGTTCGGCGCGCGAGACCTTCGACAACTGGCTGGCGACGCGGCGCGCCACCGCCAGGCCGGACCAGGATCCCGAGCTGCTCGAACGTACCCGTGGACTGGATCGGCTGGAGCGCGCCGAGCGCGCCGCGCTGGCGGTGGTCCAGGCCCAGCAGCAGGCGCTGCTCGACGCCGACCAGGCCCTGCAGCGCGCCCAGATGCGCTGGGAACGCATGGAAAAGCCGGCGCGCGACGCCTATGCGCGGGCCGCCACCAGCAAGGAGCTGCGCGTCTTCCTGTATCGCCTGGCGCTGACCCTGCCGCTGCTGGTGCTGGCCGGCTGGCTGTTCGCACGCAAGCGCCAGAGCGCCTACTGGCCCTTCGTATGGGGTTTCATCTTCTTCGCACTGTTCGCCTTCTTCTTCGAGCTCGTGCCTTATCTGCCGAGCTACGGCGGCTATGTGCGCTACCTGGTCGGCATCGCCGTCACCGTGCTGGCGGGGCGCTATGCAATTCAGTCGCTGCAGCGCTACCTGGCGCGCCAGAAGCAGGCCGAGGCACTGCCGGACCTGCAGCGCCGCCAGACCCTGCGCTACGACGCGGCCCTGGCCCGGCTGGGCAAGGGCGTGTGTCCTGGATGCGAGCGGCCGGTCGACCTGAAGGATACGAGCGTCGACTTCTGCCCGCACTGCGGCATCGGCCTGTTCGACCGCTGCGGCTGCTGCTGCAGCCGCAAGAACGCCTTCGCCCGCTTCTGCTTCTCGTGCGGGACGGCGGCGAATACCTCCCTGGCTGAATGAGCCCATGGGAGAGCAGCTTTAGTCACGCAGGTCGGCCGGGACCTTTCCGCCGTTAGCCGCCAGCTTGTTCATGACCTGGCGGTGCAGCCAGATGTTCATCGCGGCCGAGTCGCTGGTGTCGCCCGTGTAGTGCAGCTCGGCGGCCAGCTCCTTGCGCGCCTGCAGGCTGCTGTCCAGGTCGAGCAGCTTGAGCAGGTCGACAATGGACGTGCGCCAATTCAGCTGCTGGCCGCTGGATGCCTGCATCTTGCCCAGGATTTCCTCGACGTCCACCTGGTCCATCATGGCGGGTGCGGCCTGCGGCTGGGCTTGCGGAGCTGCGGGAGCGGCCGGCTTGGGTGCCTGCGCCTGCGGCTGGGCCTGGGGTTGTGCCTGAGGGCCCTTGTTGGCAGCGTGAGCTTTCGGGAAAATCTTGCTGAAGATATTGCTTAGGATGCCCATATAGTCCTCTTTGCTTGGTGAGATTATTGGCGACGCATGTTCTGCGCCATGTGGCCCAAGGCAATGGCAAGGGCGGCGCCGCCGATTGCCTTGACCAGGGTGGGATTCTGGGCATAGAAATCACCCATCCGGTCGACGATGCTCGGATTTTCCTGCTCCGCTTTTTCGGCCAGTTCGCGCACCTCTTCAGGCGAGACCTGCGAAGCCTGTTCCGGCGTCACCTGGGTGGGCGCCCGTCCACCGCCGAAAATGCTGCCGAGACCGCCAAGGCCGCCGGACCCGCGACTGGCGAGCTGGGACAGCACCGCCGGTCCCAGGGTCGCCAGCAGCTGGTTCAGCATGCCTGCGCGCTGGTTCGGATTGCTCTGGCCAAACATCTGGCTGACCATCTGCGGAAAGGGCGGGGTCTGGTCGGAGCGCAGGGCCCCGGTCACGCCGCGCGCCAGCATATCGGGCGGCGCGTTCTGCGCCACCCGGTCGAAGTCGTCGTTGGCCTGGCTGATGTTGCCGCCGCCGGCGCCGCCGCCCAGGTATTGGTTCAATAGGTTGCCAAGATCAAATGCCATGTTGTACTCCCTTGCTTTCAGAAGCTGGAAGGTCGAGAGTAGGTGTTTTGACAGGGATTTCTCTGTTCGTTATCCAACGGTCGAGGGTCGAAAGCTGTATTTACTTTCCATGTAGACATCAATAGGGCAGGCAGGTTAAGCTGGCCGGCATGTCTTACCTGTTGCTCCTGCTATTTGCCGCCGCCTATGCCTTCGCCACCGTCCGCTGGAACCTGCCCCTGCTGGTCGGCGGCGCCTACCTGGCGATCAGCCTGAGCTGTTTCGTGGCGTATGCGATCGACAAGTCGGCCGCGAAGAAGGGCAACTGGCGCACGCCGGAGTCGACCTTATTGCTGCTCGGCCTGGTCGGCGGCTGGCCGGGCGCCCTGCTGGCGCAGAAGTGGCTGCGGCACAAGACGTCGAAACAGTCGTTCCAGTGGAAGTTTTACCTGACGGTCGTGCTGAACCTGGGCTTGTTCCTGTATCTTTCCCGGTTGGGCGCAGCACCGATTCCTTGACTCCAGCGCGGAGGAAGAGAGCATGTGGCGATATCCCCGGATCCTGGCCCACCGCGGCGGCGGCACGCTGGCTCCCGAGAACACGTTCGCCGGCCTGCGGCGCGGCATGGACTACGGCTTCCGCGCGGTCGAGTTCGACGTCATGCTGGCGCGCGACGGCGTGCCGGTGGTGATGCACGATCCCTACCTGGGCCGCACCGTCAGCGGCGCCGGCCACGTGTTCGACTACGACGCGCACGAGCTGGCGCAGATGGACGCCGGCAGCTGGTTCGGCCCGGACTTCCATGGCGAGCCGGTACCCCTGTTCTTCGAGTTCGTGCAGTACTGCAAGGCGCGCGGCATCTGGATGAACATCGAGATCAAGCCGGCCCGCGGTTTCGACCGCGAGACCGGCGACAAGGTCGCACGCATCACGCGCGCCGTGTTCGCGGACGAGATCGCGGCCGGACAGCTGGAGCGGGTGCCGCTGCTGTCCTCGTTCAGCCTGGCCACCCTGGAAAGCGCGCGCGACGCCGCCCCGGACCTGCCGCGCGCCTTCCTCATGAGCGAGCTGCCGCCCGGCTGGGAGCCGCTGGCGCGCTCGGTCGAGGCGGTGGCGATCCATACCAACCACCGCCACCTGACCCCGGCGCTCGCCAAGGTCGTGCGCGACGCCGGCTTCGGGCTGTTCTGCTACACCGTCAATGAACCGCAGCGCGCCCGCGAACTGCTGGACTGGGGCGTCGAGGCTTTCTGTACCGACCGCATCGACCTGATCGGCCCCGACCTGGCCTGATCCGTATTAAGAAAATTTCAACAGGGCCCTTCAGAAAATTGACCGGTTGTCGATAAGTTCTGACAACTGCCTAAACGGATGACTTGATGTCATTGTCAATCAATAATAATTCGCTGTCGCTCCATGCCCAGCGCAGCCTGCGCCTGCACGCCGCCGTACAGGAGACCCTGCTCATGCGCCTGACTGCGGGCACGCGCATCAACAAGGCCGCCGACGACCCGGCGGGCCAGGCCATTGCCGCGCGCATGGATGCGGGCATGCGCGGGGTCAGCCAGGCGATGCGCAGCATCAGCGACGGCAGTTCGATGCTGCAAGTGGCGGACGGCGCGCTCGCCAACGTGGCCGACAGCCTGCAGCGCCTGCGCGAACTGGCGGTCACGGCCGGTAACGGCAGCTACGGCGCCGCCGACCGCGCCACGCTGCAGCGGGAGGCGAACGAGATCCTGAACCACATCAACCAGGTCGGCGCGCAGACCGAATTCAATGGCGAGGCGATCTTCTCGCAGGACCGCGTCAGCATTGGCGGCGACGACAGGAAGCGGGCGGTGATCGACGGCCTCAAGACCGGCTGGCTGAGCGCATCCGAAAAGATGATGAAGGACCTGTTCGGGATCGAGGCCGACGGGGTCACGCTCACGGTCGACCTCGACCAGGACGCGTGGGACCCCGGCGTGCTGGCCTCGGTCAGCGGGGTTGTGGGAGGCGACGGCAAGACCAACGATATGCACCTGAACATCAACATGGCCTACTTCGGCACCGCGGCCACGCCGGACGGCGGCAGCGCCCCGATGTACAGCGACCGCATCATCGCGCACGAGATGGCGCACGCCATCATGGGACGCTCCATGAACTTCGCGGCCTTGCCGCACTGGCTGAAGGAAGGCGCGGCCGAGCTGATTCACGGCGCCGACGAGCGGGTGCGCAGCGCCATGGCGGGCGGCGCCCTGGCCGCCGACATCGTCGGCGGCATCTCGGGCGGCACCTACGAATACGAGGGCGCCTATGTCGCCGCCCGCTACCTGCACCAGCGCATGAAGGATTTCGGCGTGGAGGGCGGCATCAAGGGGGTGATGCAATACCTGAACCGGAACCAGGCGGCCGACCTCGATGACGCGCTGAATGCGCTGACTGGT
This sequence comes from Telluria sp. ZB4P36, assembly GCF_059685865.1. Taxonomy (NCBI): domain Bacteria; kingdom Pseudomonadati; phylum Pseudomonadota; class Betaproteobacteria; order Burkholderiales; family Oxalobacteraceae; genus Telluria; species Telluria sp. ZB4P36. Next base: position 109,755 of record NZ_JCASIE010000014.1, on the reverse strand, counting down.
GGCGACATTGTGGACGAGGCGGACTTCCGCGCCGAATTCGCTGCCCAGGGCGCCGCTTTCATCAGCGGTAAACTGAACCTGACCAATGCGGATACGGGCGCCATTGGCGGCTTCGACGCGGACGGCAAGGCCGTCATGACCGCGCGTAGCGTGGTGGCCGACAGCGGCGACAACAATGCCAGCGACGGCCTGGGCCGCTTCGTGGTGGAGTATCCCGAATTGGGCGGGTACACCGGCATGCGCCGGGTGCAGGTGCAGGCCGGCGACAGCGCGGGCGACTTGATCGACCTGCAGTTCAGCGCCATCAATACACATGCCCTCGGGCTGGCCGACCTCGACATGCAGCGCGGCGCGGTGGCGCTGCTGCACGTGGACCAGGCGCTGGAATTCGTGAACCAGCAGCGCGTGGTGGCCGGTGCCTCCGGCAACCGGCTCGACCTGGCGGCCGGCGCGCTGCAGACCAGTTCCGCCACCATGGCGGCGGCCAAGGAGCGGATCGAAGGCGTCGACTACGCCGGCGCCGCGGCTGGGCTGACGCGCGCACAGATCCTGCAGCAGGCGGCGTCGGCGATGCTGGCGCAGGCGAACAGCCAGCCGCGGGCGGTTCTGTCGCTGCTGCGTTGAGGCCTGGCCCGTAAATATCCGGCGGGCCAATAAGCGTCCGCCCAGCTAGGCTATAATCGATTTTTTATAGCGCATGCTCCCTCATTCCGCCCCTACGACATGAAATCCTCCGAAATCCGCGAAAAGTTCCTCAAGTTCTTCGAGTCCAAAGGCCACGCCATCGTCCGTTCCAGCCCCCTCGTGCCGGGCAACGATCCCACCATGTTGTTGACCAACAGCGGAATGGTGCAGTTCAAGGATGTGTTCCTCGGCCTGGATACGCGCCCGTACTCGCGCGCCACCACCGTGCAGCGCTGCGTGCGCGCCGGCGGCAAGCACAACGACCTGGAAAACGTCGGCTATACCGCGCGCCACCACACCTTCTTCGAAATGCTGGGTAACTTCAGCTTCGGCGACTACTTCAAGCGCGATGCCATCCACTACTGCTGGGAGCTGCTGACCAAGGTCTACATGCTGCCGGCCGAGAAGCTGACCGTCACCGTCTACTTCGAAGACGACGAAGCCTACGACATCTGGGCCAGTGAGGTCGGTGTACCGACCGAACGCATCATCCGCATCGGCGACAACAAGGGCGCGCGCTACGCCTCCGACAACTTCTGGCAGATGGCCGACACCGGCCCCTGCGGTCCGTGCACCGAGGTGTTCTACGACCACGGCGCCGACATCTGGGGCGGTCCTCCGGGCTCGCCTGAAGAAGACGGCGACCGCTTCATCGAGATCTGGAACCTGGTGTTCATGCAGTTCAACCGCGACGAGTCGGGCACCTTGACCCCGCTGCCGAAGCCGTCGATCGACACCGGCATGGGCATGGAGCGCCTGGCCGCCGTGCTGCAGCACGTGCACAGCAACTACGAGATCGACCTGTTCCAGGCATTGATCCGCGCCGCCGCGCGCGAAACCGGCGCGACCGACCTCGAGAACAACTCGCTCAAGGTCATCGCCGACCACATCCGCGCTGCCTCGTTCATGATCGTCGACGGCATCATCCCGAGCAGCGAAGGCCACGGCTACGTCCTGCGCCGCATCATCCGCCGCGCACTGCGCCACGGCCACAAGCTGGGCCAAACGAAACCGTTCTTCCACAAGCTGGTGGCCGACCTCGACATCGAGATGGGCACCGCCTATCCGGAACTGCACGAAGCGGCAGCGCGCGTGGCGCAAGTGCTGAAGACCGAGGAAGAACGCTTCGGCGAGACCCTGGAAAACGGCATGAAGATCCTGGAAGCGCAGCTGGCCAAGGATGCGAAGAACCTGGACGGCGCCACCGCCTTCACCCTGTACGACACCTACGGCTTCCCGCTCGACCTCACCGCCGACATCTGCCGCGAGCGTGGCATCACGCTCGACGAAGAAGGCTTCACGGCCGCGATGGAGCAGCAGAAGAAGACCGCGCGCGCCGCCGGCAAGTTCAAGATGGCCGCCAAGGTCGAGTACGCGGGCGAAAAGACCAAGTTCGTCGGTTATGAATCGCTCACCCACAACACCCACGTGCTGGCCCTGTACGCCGACGGCGTGTCGGTCCAGGAGCTGAAGGCCGGCCAGGAAGGCATCGTGGTGCTCGACACCACCCCGTTCTACGCGGAGTCGGGCGGCCAGGTGGGCGACCAGGGCGTCATCAAGGCGGGCGCCAGCCAGTTCGAAGTCGAGGACACCCTGAAGATCCAGGCGGAAGTCTTCGGCCACCACGGCGTGCTGCGCGCAGGTTCGCTGAAGGTCGGCGACACCGTCGATGCCCAGGTCGACACCGTCAAGCGTGCACGCACCATCCGCAACCACTCGGCGACCCACCTGATGCACAAGGCGCTGCGCGAAGTGCTGGGCAGCCACGTGCAGCAGAAAGGCTCGCTGGTCGACGCCGAGAAGACCCGCTTCGACTTCAGCCACGGCGCGCCGCTGACCGCCGAAGAAATCGCGAAGGTCGAGGCCATCGTCAACCGCGAGATCCTCGAGAACCACGCCACCCAGGCGCAGCACATGTCCTTCGACGACGCCGTCAAGCATGGCGCGATGGCCCTGTTCGGCGAGAAGTACGGCGACAGCGTGCGCGTGCTGGACATCGGTTCCTCGAAAGAGCTGTGCGGCGGCGTGCACGTCACCCGCACCGGCGACATCGGCCTGTTCAAGATCGTCTCGGAAGGCGGCGTCGCCGCCGGCATCCGCCGTGTCGAAGCCGTGACCGGCGAGGGCGCGCTGGCGCTGGTGCAGTCGATCAACCGCAAGCTGCAGGAAGCCGCCGGCGCCCTGAAGACCAGTCCGGACGAGCTGCCGTCGCGCATCGCCCAGGTGCAGGACCAGGTCAAGTCGCTGGAGAAGGAAGTGGCTGCGCTCAAGTCGAAGCTGGCCGCAGGGCAGGGCGACGAGCTGCTGACCAAGGCGATCGACGTGAACGGCATCAAGGTGCTGGCCGCGACCATGGAAGGCGCCGACGTCACCGCGCTGCGCGAGACCATGGACAAGCTGAAGGACAAGCTTGGCACCGCCGCCATCGTGCTGGCCAGCGTGCTCGAAGGCAAGGTCAGCCTGATCGCGGGCGTGACCAAGGATGCCACCGGCAAGGTCAAGGCCGGCGAACTGGTGAACTTCGTCGCCCAGCAGGTGGGCGGCAAGGGCGGCGGCCGTCCGGACATGGCGCAGGCCGGCGGTACCGATCCGGCGAACCTGCCGCAGGCGCTGGCCGGCGTGGCCGGCTGGGTGGGCGAGCGCGCGTAAGCGCTGCGCATCGTTCGCATGAAGACGCCGCCTGCGGGCGGCGTTTTTACGCGTTCGTCGCATCGCACAAGCACCTCTTGCACCACCCCGGCCCACCCCCACATGGAAAGTGTCACACGACAGTGCGCAAGCATGTTCTATTTCACAATTGGTTGCAACCCTGCAACAATGTGTGACTATTTTGGTGCGCTGCGTCATACTGCCGGAAAAGGAGTAGTATTTGATTTCCGAGCACCACCACTGAGCAGGCTAGCGATGAGCGTCACGACTATCGACATTGACACCATGGAATTCCAGAGAGACCTGGACGCGCGCGGACTGAATTGTCCGCTGCCGATCCTCAAAGCCAAGAAGGCACTCGCCGAGATGGAGAGTGGGCAGGTGTTGCGCATCGTTGCGACCGACACCGGCTCGGTGCGCGACTTCCAGGCTTTCGCCAAGCAGACCGGCAACGCCCTGCTGGCCCACACCGTCGAGAACGGTGAATTCACCTTCCTGATGCAGCGCAAATAAATTGCGTATTCTCGGGTCGCAGGCTGCCCGGCCTGCGCGCCCCGAGAATCCGGCCGCACCTCCGATAAAGCTGTTGACGGCAGCGGCCCTGTGGCAGAATCGACCATTCTCGATGCCACGGGCTTCCTCATGCGTCCCTCCTTCCGTTCTGCCCACCTGCGCCGCTTCGGCACGCTCACGCTATCCCTGGCCCTGGTCGGCGCCTGCACGGTGGCGCCGCCGGCGCCGGTCGAGCGCGGGGCCAAGGCGCCGCAGCTGGACGGGTATGGCGGCGCCAGCCTCGAACCCTCCCATGCCAACGGGGCCGCGCGGCGCCTGTTCGCGCAGGGGATGGAGCAGGCCTATGCCTTCAACCGGCCCGAAGCCATCCGCGCCTTCAAGGCGGCGCTGGCGCAAGACCCGGGCTGCGCGATGTGCTCCTGGGCGGTCGCCTGGCAGCTCGGACCCAACATCAACAACCCCAAACGCGGCGACCTGGCCGAGGCGATCCGCCACGTCGACCACGCCCTCAAGCAAGCGCATGGCGTCTCGGCGCGCGACCGCGCCCTGATCGAGTCGCTGGCCCTGCGCTACGGCCATGCCAGCACGCGCGGCGCCGTGCTGCCGCCCGCGGAGATTTGCCGCGCGCCCGGCGCGAATGCGCGCAGCGAACCGGCCGACCCGCGCGACATCGCCTACGCGGCGCGCCTGCGCGAGATTCTCGCGGCCCATCCGCACGATCCCGACGTGCTGGCCCTGTATGCCGAGGCCGAACTGGTGGCGACCGACCAGGAATGGTGGGCGGAAGCCGGCGGCAAACCCTCCGGCAGGGTGGGCGAGGTGGCCGACCTGCTCGAGGCGGCGCTGGCGCGCACGCCCGAGCACGTGGGGCTGAACCATTACATGATCCACGCCGTCGACGCGGTGCAGGTGGCGGCGCGCGCGGTCCCCAGCGCGGACCGGCTGGGCCGGCTGGCGCCGAAGTCGCCGCACCTGCTGCACATGCCCTCGCACACCTATGCCCACGTCGGGCGCTATGCCGACGCCACCCGCGTCAACCAGCTGGCGGTGGCGGCCGATGAAGCCCTGATGGCCGACCTGGCGCGCCAGGGCTTTTCGGTCGCCTTCGACTGGCGCGGCCACAACACGCATTTCCATTGGTTCGGCGCCCTGATGGAAGGCCGGGCCGAATTGGCGCTCGACACCGCGCGCGCCGCCGCCGGCCGCGCCAAGGGCACCCACGCCTATGCCGAATACACACGCAGCCTGCCGCTCCTGACCCTGCTGCACCTGCAGCGCTGGGACGCCCTGCTGCGCGAGCCGGTGCCGGCCGGCGACCAGGGCCTGGCGCCGGTGCTGGCCGGTGCGGCGCGCGGCATCGCCATGGTACGCAGCGGCGACCTGGCCGGTGCGCGGGCGGCGCTGGCGCGCGTCCAGCCGCAGGCCAAGGCCCTGGTGGCGAAGCATCCGGGCAAGGACTACCTGCCGCGCATGCTGCGCAGCCTGGCCGGCAGCGCCGCCAGGGAACTGGCGGCCGAACTGGCCTTTGCCGACGGCAAGGTGGATGCGGCGCTGGCCCTGCAGCGTGAAGCCGTCGAGGCCGCGCAGGACGCCGACCGCGCCGAGCCGCCGATGCTGGCCAGCGGTCCGCGCCTGCGCCTGGGCGCCATGCAGCTGCGCGCGCGCCGCTTCGCCGAGGCCGAGCACAGCTTCCGCGCCGACCTGGCGCGCCATCCCGGCGGCGGCTGGGCCTTGCAGGGCCTGTCGCGCGCCTTGGCGGGGCAGGGCAAGGAAGCGGAACTGCGCGCGGTCGAGCGGCAACTGGCGGGAAGCTGGGCCGGCGCCGACGCCGAGGTGCGCGGCGCGCCCTAGTTTGCGCATGCGCAAATTAGGAGAAAACCTCTAGCATGGAATCGCACGATCGTGCTTTAATTTCGACCTGAAGCCGAATTTCTCATATAATCTAGGCCATTTCGTCTGTCCCCATTCCATTTTCTAAAGGCACCCTATGAAAGTCCTGGTACCCGTCAAACGCGTGGTCGACTACAACGTCAAGGTCCGCGTCAAATCCGACGGCAGCGGCGTGGATATCGCCAACGTCAAAATGTCGATGAACCCGTTCGACGAGATCGCGCTGGAAGAAGCCACGCGCCTGAAGGAAGCCGGCAAGGTCACCGAAGTGGTGGCGGTGTCGGTGGGTGTGGCCCAGTGCCAGGAAACCCTGCGTACCGGTATGGCGATCGGCGCCGACCGCGGCATCCTGGTCGAGACCAGTGTCGAGACCGAGCCGCTGGCCGTGGCCAAGATCATGAAGGCGCTGGCCGACAAGGAACAGCCGCAGCTGATTATCCTGGGCAAGCAGGCGATCGACGACGATTCGAACCAGACCGGCCAGATGCTGGCTGCGCTGCTGGGCTGGCCGCAAGCCACCTTCGCATCGAAAGTGGTGCTGGAAGACGGTAAAGTGACCGTGACCCGCGAAGTGGACGGCGGCCTGGAAACCGTGGCCCTGACCCTGCCGGCCATCATCACCACCGACCTGCGCCTGAACGAGCCGCGCTACGTGACGCTGCCGAACATCATGAAGGCCAAGAAAAAGCCGCTGGAAACCGTCAAGCCGGAAGACCTGGGCGTCGATGTGAGCCCGCGCCTGAAGACCCTGAAAGTGGTCGAGCCGGCCAAGCGTTCGGCCGGCATCAAGGTGCCGGACGTGGCGACCCTGGTGCAGAAGCTGCGCCTTGAGGCCAAAGTCATCTAAATATACTTAGGAAAAGAACATGGTCGCACTCGTTATCGCTGAACACGACAATGGCTCCCTCAAGGGCGCTACCCACCACACCGTGACCGCTGCCGCCCAGTGTGGCGGCGAGGTCCACATCCTGGTCGCCGGCTCCGGCTGCGGCGCTGCCGCCGAAGCCGCCGCGCAGATCGCCGGCGTGAGCAAAGTGCTGGTCGCCGATGCGCCGCACTTCGCCGACGGCCTGGCCGAGAACGTCGCCGAGCAGATCCTGGCGATCGCAGGCGGCTACTCGCACATCCTGGCGCCGGCAACCGCCTACGGCAAGAACATCCTGCCGCGCGTGGCCGCCAAGCTGGACGTGGCCCAGATCTCGGAAATCACCAAGGTCGAATCGCCGGACACCTTCGAGCGCCCGATCTACGCCGGTAACGCCATCGCCACCGTCCAGTCGTCGGATTCGGTGAAGGTCATCACCGTGCGCGGCACTGCCTTCGACTCCGCAGCGAGCGGCGGTTCGGCAGCCGTCGAGCAGATCGCGACTGTCGGCGACGTCGGCAAGTCGGCCTTCGTCGGCCGCGAGCTGGCCAAGTCGGATCGTCCGGAACTGACCGCCGCCAAGATCATCGTGTCGGGCGGCCGCGGCATCGGCTCGGCCGAGAACTTCAAGCTGCTCGAGCCGCTGGCCGACAAGCTGGGCGCCGCCATGGGCGCTTCGCGCGCCGCGGTGGACGCGGGCTTCGTGCCGAACGACTGGCAGGTCGGCCAGACCGGCAAGATCGTCGCCCCGACCCTGTATATCGCGGTCGGCATCTCGGGCGCGATCCAGCACCTGGCCGGCATGAAGGACTCGAAGACCATCGTCGCCATCAACAAGGACCCGGAAGCGCCGATCTTCTCGGTGGCCGACTACGGCCTGGTGGGCGACCTGTTCGACGTCGTGCCGGCGCTGGTCAAGGAACTGGGCTGATCCACTCATAGCCGATTTACCGTCGCTCCCGTGTGGCCCAGGGCCACGCCGGGGCGACGTTTTCACATCAGGAGACAAAGGTGAGCTATCAAGCCCCGCTGAAAGACATGGAGTTCGTCCTGAACGAACTGGCCAACCTGGCCGAGATCAACCAGCTGCCCGGCTGCGAGGATGCGACCGCCGACACCGTCAGCGCCGTGCTCGAAGAAAGCGCGAAGTTCTGCGGCGAAGTCGTCGCCCCGCTGAACCATGCCGGCGACAAGGAGCCGAGCTTCTGGAAAGACGGCAACGTCACTACCTCGAAGGGCTTCAAGGAAGCCTTCCGCGCCTTCGCCGAAGGCGGCTGGCAGGGCATCCAGCATCCGAGCGAATTCGGCGGCCAGGGCCTGCCGAAGCTGGTCGCGACGCCATGCATCGAGATGCTGCACGCGGCCAACCTGTCCTTCGCACTGGCCCCGCTGCTGACCGACGGCGCCATCGAAGCGCTGCTCACCGCCGGATCAAGCGAGCAGAAGAAGCTGTTCCTCGAGCCGCTCATCAGCGGCAAGTGGACCGGCACCATGAACCTGACCGAGCCGCAGGCCGGTTCCGACCTGGCCGCCGTGCGCACCCGCGCCGAGCCGCAGGGCGACGGGACCTTCAAGGTCTTCGGCACCAAGATCTTCATCACCTACGGTGAGCACGACATGGCGGAGAACATCATCCACCTCGTGCTGGCGCGCACCCCGGACGCACCGGCGGGCGTGAAGGGCATCTCGCTGTTCATCGTGCCGAAATTCCTGGTCAATGCCGACGGCTCGCTGGGCGCGCGCAACGATGCGCACTGCGTCTCGATCGAACACAAGCTGGGCATCAAGGCCTCGCCGACCGCCGTGCTGCAGTTCGGCGACCACGGCGGCGCCATCGGCACCCTGGTGGGCGAAGAGAACCGCGGCCTCGAGTACATGTTCATCATGATGAACGCGGCCCGCTTCGGCGTCGGCATGCAGGGCGTCGGCCTGGCCGAACGCGCCTACCAGCAGGCGGTCGCCTTCGCCAAGGACCGCGTGCAGTCGCGCGAAGTGGCCGGCTCGCCGGGCCCGGTGGCCATCATCAACCACCCGGACGTGCGCCGCATGCTGATGTCGATGCGTTCCCAGACCGAGGCGGCGCGCGCGCTGGCCTACGTCGGAGCCAGCCTGTCGGACATCGCGCACAGCCATGCCGACGAGGCGACCCGCAGGGCCAACCTCGCCGTCTACGAATACCTGGTCCCGGTGATCAAGGGCTGGTCGACCGAGATGAGCGAGAACGTGGCGCGCGACGGCGTGCAGGTGCATGGCGGCATGGGCTTCATCGAAGAGACCGGCGCGGCCCAGCACTACCGCGACGCCAAGATCCTGACCATCTACGAAGGCACCACCGCGATCCAGGCCAACGACCTGGTCGGCCGCAAGACCGTGCGTGACGGCGGCGCCGTGGCCAAGGGCCTGGTCGCCCAGGTCTGCGCGACCGAGGCGCAACTGGGCGAGCTGCAGGGCGAAGAGTTCGCGGCCATCCGCCGCCAGCTGGCGCTGGGTTCCGCCGCGCTGGAACAGGTGGTGGACTTCGTCGTGGCCAATGCCAAGTCGGACGTGCGCGCCGTGTTCGCGGGCAGCGTGCTGTACCTGAAGCTGGCCGGCGTCGTGCTGGGCGGCTGGCAGATGGCGCGTGCCGCGATCGCGGCCCAGAAGAAGCTGGCGGCGGGCGAGGGCGATGCCTCCTTCCTGCGCGCCAAGATCGCCACCGCGCGCTTCTTCGCCGACCACGTGCTGTCGACGGCGCCGGGCCTGTGCACCGCGATTGTCGAAGGCGCGCCGGGCGTGCTGGCGCTGGAGGTGGATCAGTTCTGACGCTTCCGCCGTCGGTGAAAAAAAGGCAGCCTTCGCAAGGCTGCCTTTTTTCATTGCGCCGCGTTGGATGTCAGCCGTACGACCCACCCGTATACAGCAGGTCGAACACCCGCGCGATCGTCCCGATCAGCACGATCGCACCCACCCCCAGGATCAGCACCAGCAGCAGCGCCAGCATCCAGTTCGAGCGCGAGCTCTTGCCGCTGCCCTTGTTGTGCTGCGCATCCCAGGCCTCGTCCGCCGTGAGGCCGATGACCAGCCCCTCCACGAAGCCCGCGATATACGACACCAGCAGCGGCAGCAGCACGTAGAAGGGATGCGGCTGCACCGCGCCCCACAGGATGCCTGTCACCGGCAGGCTGCACAGGTGCAGCAGCCCGAGGCGGTCGGCGGCGCCTTTCAGGTAGAAACGGTGGACGCCGAAGCCGCCCAGCAGCAGGGCGAGCAGGGTGGCGAGGGTCTTGTTCTTGTGCCGGACAGCCATGAGCATTGCCAATAGTTCAGGAAAAAACAGGAGTATGGTGCAAAATGACAAGGAAGGCACGCCTTAAACCCATCCAGTACCCAGACGATGTTCAAGACCCGGTCCTACCTCGCCGAAATCCAGCTCAAGCCGACAGCGCCGCTGGAACCGCCGGTGTTCCCGTTTACCCTGCCGGCGATCCGTTCCCTCGCGCGCCTGCCGCTGCATCCGAACGTCACCTTCCTGGTCGGCGAGAACGGCTCGGGCAAGTCGACCCTGCTGGAAGCCATCGCGGTCGGCATGGGCTTCAATGCCGAAGGCGGCAGCCGCAACTTCAACTTCGCCACCTTCGCCTCGCATTCGGACCTGCACGAGCACCTGCGCTTCGTGCGCGGCTACGAGCGGCCGCGCGACGGCTTCTTCCTGCGCGCGGAGAGCTTCTACAACCTCAGCAGCGAGATCGAACGCCTGGACGAGGGGCCCGGCGGCCCGCCGATCATCGACTCCTTCGGCGGCAAGTCCCTGCACCAGCAGTCGCATGGGGAATCCTTCCTGACCCTGTTCATGGAACGTTTCGGCGGCCAGAGCTTCTACATGCTGGACGAGCCCGAGGCGGCCCTGTCGCCGCAGCGCCAGCTCGCATTGTTGAGCCGCCTGCACGACCTGGTCGGCCAGCGTTGCCAGTTCGTGATCGCCACCCACTCGCCCATCCTGATGGCCTACCCGAACGCGATCATCTACGAATGCGGCGCACACGGCATCCGCGAGATCGCCTACGAAGATACGGAACACTACCGCGTCACGCGCGACTTTCTTGCGAATCCGTCAAGGATGTTGCGCGTGCTGATGGGGGAGGAGTAGCCCGACGGTGGCCTTGCAGCGAAAAATCGGAGATAATGCGCAATTCGCCGAACTGCACGTTGCGTGTCCGCCGTGTTGCTATTAACGCTTGCCCCTATCTAGGCTTGCGCGCTATAATCGTCGGCTTTCTCCGTCCAATACAACTTTTTGGAATTATTATGGTCGTTATCCGTTTGGCTCGTGGCGGCGCAAAAAAGCGCCCGTTCTACAACATCGTTGCAACCGATTCGCGTAACCGTCGCGACGGCCGTTTCATCGAGCGCATCGGTTTCTACAACCCGATGGCATCGGGCGCTGAAGTCGGCCTGCGTATCGCAGCTGACCGTCTGGCTCACTGGCAAGGCGTTGGCGCACAACTGTCGCCGACCGTTGCTCGCCTGGTCGCTAACCAGCAGCCTGCAGCCTAAGTAAGGCAGGTCGGGGCTTGACCGATTCCGCAGCATCCGGGGTGCAAGTCCCCGACGACCTGGTTCAGGTCGGCTATGTGTCCGGCGCGTTCGGGATTGTGGGCGGCCTGCGTGTCACCCCGTTCTCGGTGGACGCGGACGCGCTGCTGAGCGTCAAGACCTGGTGGCTCGACAAGCCGGCCCTGCGTTCCGTCTCGGTACGCACGGCAAAGATGCATGGCGGCGACGTGGTCGCCACCCTGGTCGGCATGCGCGACCGCAACGACGCCGAAGCGCTCAAGGGCGCAGGGGTGCACGTGTCGCGCAGCGAGTTCCCGAAGCTCGAAGAAGACGAATACTACTGGTCCGATCTGATCGGGCTGGATGTGGTCAACCTGCAGGGCGAAGCCCTGGGCAAGGTGACCGACATGATGCACAACGGCGCGCAGTCGATCCTCCGGATCGCTCCCGTCGCATCCGAGAATACTGGTGCTCCCGACGCGAAAGTGTCGGAGCGCCTCGTGCCGTTTGTCGAGCAGTTCGTCAAGAACGTCGACCTGGGCGCGAAACTGATTACCCTGGACTGGGGTCTGGATTATTGACCTGTCCAATGTGAAGCGAGGTCCCGATGCAGTTTGACGTCGTGAGCTTGTTTCCGGAGATGTTTGCAGCCTTGACGCAGTCGGGCGTGACCCGGCGCGGCATCGAACAGGGGCGCTGGGGCCTGACGATCTGGAACCCGCGCGATTTCACGCAAGACCGCCACCGCACCGTGGATGACCGCCCCTACGGCGGCGGCCCCGGGATGGTGATGCTGGCCAGGCCGCTCGAAGCCGCGATCGCCGCTGCGAAGCAGCGCCAGGTCGACCTGGGTTTGCCGGCGCCGCGCGTGGTGTTCATGTCGCCGCAGGGCAAGCCGCTGACGCATGAACGCGTGGTGGCGCTGAAGGACGAGCCGGGCCTGGTCGTGCTGTGCGGCCGCTACGAAGGCGTGGACCAGCGTTTGCTGGATCGCTGCATCGACGAGGAAATCTCGCTCGGCGACTTCGTGCTCTCGGGCGGCGAACTGCCGGCGATGGCCCTGATGGATGCGGTGGTGCGTTTGCTGCCGGGTGTGCTGGGCGACGAAGCCTCGGCGGTCGAAGACAGTTTCGTCAACGGCCTGCTCGATTCGCCGCACTATACGCGTCCGGAAGTCTATGAAGGCGAAGCGGTGCCGCCGGTCCTGATGGGCGGCAACCACGCCGAGATCATGAAGTGGCGCCGCCAGCGCATGCTGGAGGCGACCGCGAAGAAACGGCCGGACCAGCTGGAGCGTGCGCGTGCCGCCGGCCAGCTGACGAAGCTTGACGAAAAGTTTCTGGCAGAGCTGAACAAGCCTGCCGAGTAAGAATGCATCTTGTGTGCATGTAACGGCGGGCATGTTGTCCGCATGTTCAACCCCATCCTCTACTGGGCATCCTGTACAGCGCCAGCAAGATGGTTTTTGGAGTAATAAAAATGGATCTGATCCAACAACTCGAGCAAGAAGAAATTGCGCGCCTCGGCCGCAAGATCCCTGATTTCGCACCGGGCGACACCGTTGTCGTCAGCGTCAACGTCGTCGAAGGCAACCGCAAGCGCGCCCAGGCATACGAAGGCGTCGTCATCTCGCGTCGTAACCGCGGCCTGAACTCGAACTTCATCGTTCGCAAGATCTCGTCGGGCGAAGGCGTCGAGCGTACGTTCCAGCTGTACTCGCCGCTGATCGCTTCGATCGAAGTGAAGCGCCGTGGTGACGTGCGTCGTGCGAAGCTGTACTACCTGCGTGAGCGTTCGGGCAAGTCGGCACGTATCAAAGAAAAGCTGCCACAGCGTAAAGTTGCGGCCGCTGCTGCTGCTGAGTAATAGCGTCTGTGCTCTGAAAAAGGCATCCGCAAGGATGCCTTTTTCTTTATGCGCGCCAGTTTTTTCCTTTAGGAATGTGATTTGACCAAGCTCGTGTTCGATCCCACTGCAATGCCCGTCGAAGGCCTGGCCGGCGAAGCGCCGCTCGCGCCAGCGCTGCTGAGCGCCGAAGCGGTCCGTGCCCGCTTTGCGCGCACGTTGCCGTGGGAACCGGAAGCCTCGGACGAGGCGCTGGCCGCCCCCGCGCTGCGCCTGCGCCGCGCCGCCGTGCTGGTGCCGCTGGTGGAGCGTCCCGACGGCCTGACCGTGCTGCTGACCAAGCGCACCGACCACCTGTCCAGCCATGCCGGCCAGGTCAGCTTTCCCGGCGGCCGCGCCGAAGAGCTGGACTCCTCGCCGATCGAGACCGCCCTGCGCGAGACCGAAGAGGAGATCGGCCTGCACCGCCGCCACGTCGAGATCATCGGCGTGCTGCCCGAACACGTGACCATCAGCGCCTACCGCGTCACGCCGGTAGTGGCGATCGTGACGCCGCCCTTCGCATTGAATGCCGACCCGGGCGAGGTGGCCGAAATCTTCGAGGTGCCGCTGAGTTTCTTGATGTCCGGCGCCAACCACGAGCGCCGTTCGGTAGCGCTGCCGGAGGGGATGGGCAAGCGCCGCTTCTATGCGATGCCCTACCAGGATTACTTCATCTGGGGGGCGACGGCGGCCATGCTGCGCAATCTCTACCACTTCCTGCGGGCCTGAACCCGACCCGTGATTTTGTCCAGTGGACCAGATCACTCGATTTCCCGATTTGATTCCGGCCCGCTTCTCCGCTATCGTAGCGGGCAGCATGGTATTGCCAGAACAAAAAAGGATTCCTGAATGACATTTTTCTCCATCCTCGTCGCGCTGATCATCGAGCAGCTCAAGCCGCTGCGCGCCGACAACCAGGTCTACGGTGGCATCAAGGGTCTGGCGATGCGCATCGAAGGCTGGTTCAATGCGGGCGAGCAGAAGAATGGCCGCATGGGCTGGATCCTGATGATGCTGGCCCTGATGCTGCCGACCTGGCTGGTGTACTGGGTCTTCATGCGCTACAACCTGGTGCTGCTGGCCTTTGCCTGGAACGTGCTGATCGTCTACCTGACGCTCGGCTTCCGCCACTACAGCCATTACTTCAGCTCGATCCAGCTGGCCCTGAACCAGGGCGACGAAGCGGGTGCGCGCCAGTTGCTGGCCGAGTGGACCCGCCTCGATACGGTCGGGATGGACGGCACCGAGATCGCCCGCGTGGCCGTGGAAAAATCCCTGATCACCACCCACCGCAACGTATTCGGCGTATTCTTCTGGTTCCTGATGCCGCTCGGACCGGCCGGCGCGGTGATGTACCGCGTGTCGGAATACCTGGCGCGGGCCTGGAACGAACCCGATCACATGCGCAACGAGGCCTTCGGCCAGTTCGCAGCGAAAGCCTTCTACTGGATCGACTGGATCCCGGTGCGCCTGACGGCGGTGGCCTTTGCCGTGGTCGGTAATTTCGAGGACGCGATCTATGCCTGGCGTAATTTTGCACGCCGCTGGGCCGACGAGTCGAAGGGCATCATCCTGGCCGCGGGCGGCGGGGCGATGGGTGTCAAACTGGGCACGCCGAACGAGAACGCGCCCGAGCCGCTGCCCCTCGATGCCGCCACGGTCGACCTGAGCGACCGCGATACCGAGGTGCTGCCGGGCGAGGAACCGAATTTGCGTGCACTGCAGAGCACGGTCGGGCTGGTGTGGCGGGCACTGATCCTGTGGATGATCCTGCTGCTCCTGCTGTCGAGCGTGGTGTGGCTCGGCTGACCGCGAATTGTCCCAATCCGCACGGCAGGCCTCGTCCCTCAGTCTTCTATAAGATATAATACTGCGCTGAGGTTGTTCTCATCCACGCAGTATTCTTGTTTCAGCAAGCAGCACTATGGCCGAGTTACCGCACACCACGGAAAAAAAACTCAAGGACGAGTTTTTTATCCTGGGCATCACGAGCAAAGGCAGGCAGTTCCGTCCCAGCGACTGGGCCGAGCGCCTGTGCGGGGTCATGTCCTGCTTCGCTCCCGGCGCCGCCGGCCGCAACGCCCACCTGCAATTTTCTCCCTGGGTCCATCCGACCATGGTCAACGGCGTGAAGGCCGTGGTCGTCAGCCGCGAGCTGCAGCAGGTCGAGCCGCTGGCCTACCACTTTGTGCTGAACTTCGCCAAGGACAATGATTTGCAGCTTGCGGATGCCTGCTTCGTGCCGCCGCCGGATGAGAAGAAACCCGCGGCATAAGGCCTTTCGGATTCGGGAACTGGCGCTATGATGAAAGTCATAGCGCCAGTTTTCATTTGGTCCCGGAAAAGAGGAGGGACGCACCATGCACATCCGCGACATCTGCACCAGCGAAGCCGCCCACTGCACCCGTGACGAAACCGTGCAGGGCGTGGCCCTCATGATGCGCCGCCTGCACGTGGGCGACATCATCGTCGTCGACCAGTTCGACGGCGCCAGCGTTCCGGTCGGGATCCTGACCGACCGCGACATCGTGGTCTCCGTCATCGCCCCCGGCCTCGATCCGGCCAGCCTGCTGGTGGGCGACATCATGACCGACGACCTGCTCACCGCGCGCGAAACCGACGACGTCTACGAGACCATCGAGCACATGCGCCTGCGCGGCATCCGCCGCGTGCCCGTCATCGACGCCGGCGGCAGCCTGGCCGGCATCGTCAGTGCCGACGACCTGCTCGAATTCCTGGCCGAAGAGATGGGAGAATTGTCCCGTATTAGCCCATATCAACAAGCGCACGAGCGCCGGGCCCGCCAGTAGCACCCTCTCTGCTACCATCCTGCATTGTTCAAGAACATGCAGGATGGAAAGTCCTGCCAACATGACAGGACACCATGAACTGGATCAATTGCAAGCGCGGCCTGGCCGCGCCGTTGGTGGCGGGTAGCCTCAGCTTCCTTCTGGCCGGCGCCGCCTGGAGCGCGCCGGCACCGCAGAAGAGCGCGCCCCTGCCGCCGGGCGTGAGCCTGGGCCCCTCGGCCGAGGGCATCACCGAGTACCGCCTGGCCAACGGCCTCAAGGTGCTGCTGTTCCCCGATGCCTCGCGCCCGACCGTGACGGTGAACGTCACTTACCTGGTCGGCTCGCGCCACGAGAACTACGGCGAAACCGGCATGGCCCACCTGCTCGAACACCTGCTGTTCAAGGGAACGAAAAAGAATCCCGACATCACCGGCCAGTTCGCGCGGCGCGGCATGGACTTCAACGGCACCACCTCGCTCGACCGCACCAATTACTATGAAGTGTTCCAGGCGTCGCAGGACAACCTGGACTGGGCGCTGCAGATGGAAGCCGACCGCATGGTCAACTCGCCGGTGGCCCAGAAGGACCTGGCCTCCGAGATGACGGTCGTGCGCAACGAATTCGAGAGCGGCGAGAACTCGCCGGCCCAGGTGCTGTTCAAGCGCATGCAGAGCGTGGCCTACGACTGGCACAGCTACGGCCGCTCGACCATCGGCAACCGCAGCGACATCGAGAACGTCAGGATCGCCAACCTGCAGGCCTTCTACCGCACGTATTACCAGCCGGACAATGCGGTGCTGCTGGTGGCCGGCAAGTTCGAGCCGAATGCGACCCTGGCGACCATCAAGCGCCTGTTCGGCGCCATCCCGAAACCGCAGCGCTCCCTGCCGCAGTTCTGGACCGTCGAACCGACCCAGGACGGCGAACGCAGCTTCGCCGTGCGGCGCCAGGGCGACGTCCAGATCGTCGCGGTCGGCTACAAGATCCCGTCCGACCTGCAGGAAGAGTCCGAAGCCCTCGGCTTCGCTTCCGAGATCCTGGGCGATGCCCCGAACGGCCGCCTGCACAAGCTGCTGGTCGAGACCGGCAAGGCGAGCCAGGTCTTCAGCTTCGGCCAGACCGGCTACGCGCCCGGCCTGCAGTTCTACGGCGCCGTGGTCAAGAAGGGCGAGCCGATCGAGCCGGTGCGCGAAGTCCTGCTCGATGCCGTGGAAGGTTTCGCCAAGCGTCCGCCCACTGCGGAAGAGATGGAGCGGGTGCGCCGCTCCTGGCTCAATTCGATCGAACGCAGCCTGAACGACGCGCAGGGCTTCGGCGTGGCGCTGTCCGAGGCGATCGCGCTGGGCGACTGGCGCCTGTACTTCCTCGGCCGCGAACGCATCAAGGAGCTCAAGGGCGAGGAGGTGGCAGCCAGCGCGGGCCGCTACTTCTTGCGCAGCAACCGCGTGACCGGCACCTTCATCCCCGAGGAGGCGCCGGTGCGCGCCACGATCCCGGCGGCCCCAAACGTCGAGACCGTCATGAAGGACTACAAGCCGGCCGCATCCAGCCTGGTGTCGGAGGACTTCGACCCGAGCCAGGCCAACATCATGAAGCGCACCACGCTCACCACGGCGGGCGGGGTGAAGCTGGCCCTGCTGCCGAAGAAGAACCGCGGCGAGACCGTGACCGTCCACCTGCGCCAGCACATGGGCGACGAGAAGAACCTGTTCGGCAAGGGCATGGTATCGGCGCTGTCTTCCGCCATGCTGACGCGCGGCACCGCGAAGTACAGCCGCGCCGAACTGGCCGACGCCTTCGACAAGCTGAAGATGGCGGGCGGTCCGACCAGCTTCCAGACCACGCGCGAACACCTGCCCGAGGCGCTCAGGCTGGCGGCCCACGTGCTGAAGGTGCCGGCCTTCCCGGCGAGCGAGTTCGAGCAGCTGCGCAAGCAGATCATGGTCGGCCTGGAATCCAGCCGCGCCGAACCGCAGAGCGTGGCGGCGCGCGCGCTCTCTACCCACTTCAACCTGTATCCGCGCGGCGACGTGCGCCATGCGACCACCCTCGAGGAAGACATCGAGGACCTCAAGGCCGTGCGCCTGGAAGACGTCGCCGCCTTCCACCGCGAGTTCTACAACACCAACCCGGCCGAGATGGCAATTGTCGGCGACTTCGATCCGAAGGAAATCCTGCCCCTGGTCGACGGCCTGTTCGGCAAGTGGAAGGCGCCGGCCAATGTGGCGCCGGTGCTGCGCCGCCATGCCGAGGTGGCGCCGCTCAGCAAGACCCTGGATACGCCGGACAAGGAAAACGGCTTCTACCTGGCGCGCATGAACCTCGACCTGAACCTCGAGGACCCGGATTATCCGGCCCTGATGCTGGCCAACTACGCCTTCGGCGAGGGCGGCCTGAAGTCGCGCCTGATGGACCGCATCCGCCAGAAGGAGGGCCTGTCCTATGGCGGCGGTTCGGACCTGTCGGCGGGAGATCTCGACCGCGCCGGCAGCTTCTCGATCAGCGCCATCGCCGCCCCGCAGAACCTGCGCAAGCTGGATGCCGCCGTGCGCGACGAACTGGCGCGCGCGCTGAAGGGCGGCTTCACGGCGGCAGAACTGGCCGACGCCAAGTCGGGCCTGATGCAGCAGCGCCTGCAGAACCGCACCAACGACGGCGTGCTGGCCTCGGGCTGGACCGCCTTCCTGTACCGCGGCCGCACCTACGAATGGTCGGCCGAGCTGGAGCGCAAGCTGATGGCGGTCACGCTGCCGCAGCTGAATGCGGCTTTCCGCAAGGCGATCGACCCTGCGAAACTGTCGGTGGTGATGGCGGGCGACCAGAACAAGGCCGCCGGCTCGCCCTAGAAGCAACAGACTAGGTCCCGTTTGTGACAAGGCACCCAATGCTGCGTTAAAATGTTGCCCTTGAGAAGCATTATTTGCGGAATATCAGGAGCATCATGAAAGGGATATTAAAAGCGCACGTGCCGAACGAACTGCCGTTCGCCGGCAAGGTGGCGCTCGTGACCGGCGCGTCCAGCGGAATCGGGCGCGCCACGGCATTGGCCTTCGGCCGCGCCGGCGCCCAGGTGGTGGTGGCCGACACGGCGGTCGACGGCGGCCACGCGACCGCCGCCATGATCGTGGAATCGGGCGGCAAGGCGCTGTTCGTGCGCTGCGACATCAGCAAGGCGGTCGAGGTCGAGGCCATGGTCGAGAAGGCCATCAATTACTACGGCCGTCTCGACATCGCCATCAACAACGCCGCCATCGATGAAGAGTGCGCGACGCTGGCCGAGGGCAACGAAGAGCAGTTCGACCGCATCATGGGTGCCAACGTCAAGGGCGTGTGGCTGTGCATGAAATACCAGCTGCGCCGCATGCTCGTCCAGGGCGGCGGCGCCATCGTCAACGTGTCCTCGGTGTCGGGCCTGGTGGGCGCGCCGAACCGCGCGATCTACGCGGCCAGCAAGCATGCCGTGGTCGGCCTGACCAAGAGCGCGGCCGCCGAATACGCGCGCGAAGGCATCCGCATCAATGCCCTGTGCCCGGCGGCGGTGAAGACCCCGATGCTGGCGCGTTTCGTCGAGCGCGATCCGGCCAGCGAGAAGAAGCTCAAGGCCTCGCACCCGATGGGCCGTTTCGCGGAGACGGTCGAGATCGCGAATGCGGCGCTGTGGCTGGCGTCGGAGCAGGCTTCCTACGTCAATGGGCATGAACTGGTGGTGGATGGCGGGTTTACGGTTGTTTGATCAGCCGGCATTCAGCTCCGCCACGAAGTCATACATGTCGCCCCTGAAGTAAGAGCGGCAGAACTCCACCGCCCGTCCATCGCGGGTAAACCCCAGCCTTTCCACGCACAGTCCCGCCTCGCCTTCGCGGGTCTGCAGCAGGCGCGCCTGCTCGGCATTGAGCAGCAGCGCCGACAGCCGCTGCAGCGCCCGCACCGGGCGGTTGCCGGTGGCCTGCAGGGCCTCGTACATCGAATCGTCCACCGCATCCAGCGCGGGCAGGGCGAAGGCGGCGATGGTCGCGTATTCGAGGCACATCGGCAGCTCGTCGGCGTAGCGGATGCGGTTGAAGCGGTACACCGGCGTGCCCGGCGAGAGCCGCAGGCGCAGCGCTTCCTCGGGCGTCACCAGGCCTTCCGAGCGCTTGAGCCACTCGTTGCGCGGCACCCGTCCGCGCGCCCGCATGTCTTCGGAAAACGAGCTGAGCTTGGCGAAGTTCTTTTCGATGCGGGTGTTGATGAAGTTGCCCGCGCCCGCGCGCCGCACCAGCAGGCCTTCCTCGACCAGCGCGTCGATCGCCTTTCTCACCGTGATGCGCGAGATGCCGAGTTCCTGCGCCAGCTGGCGCTCGGCCGGCAGGGCGGAGGCCGAGCCCCAGGCGCCTTCGTCGATGGCGCGGCGCAGCGCCTGCTGCAGCTGCTGGTACAGGGGAAGCTTGCCGCCGCCCGCGGCCGATTGCATCAATTCTGCGAGTACGTTCATCCCCGCATTCTATCTTTACTTCGGGCGCGGACTCTTCAGGTCATGGCCGACGACCGCGACACGCCCGGCGCGGATCTCCGCACCTCCACTCGACCGGCAAATCGCCGGACACGCGGTCCGGCTTTCTCTACGGCTTGCGCTGCTTACTGCGCAGCGACCGCAGCACCACCCTGCTGTTGCAGCAGGATGACCCAGTACTTGGCGATGTCGGCAGCGCCGCCCTTGCCGTTGATGCCCTGGAAGGTCTGGATCGCTTCGGCCTTCTTGCCGGCGCGGGCCTGTGCCATGCCGAGGCGCAGCTTGGCTTCGTCCGGCGCCTTCAGGCCGCCCTTGGCGATACCCTGCTGGATGAAACCGATGCCCTTGTCGGCCTGGCCCATCGTGGCGTAAGCCCAGCCCAGGTTGACGAGGCCGGCGCCGGTCTTGGCCTTGGCGGCGTTCGCTTCACCCGCGGCGATGGTCTTGACGTCGTCGGCGGCCTGCTTGGTTGCCTTGCTGCGCAGCGCGGTATGGGTCTTGGCATCGCTGCCCTTGCCCAGCACGCCGGAGGCGAAGCCGGCGTCCAGCACTTCCTTGGCTTCCGCTGGGAAACCGTCGCGCAGGGCGACTTCGGCCAGGTAGGTATAGTGCTCCGGCGGCATGGCCTTCACGGCAGCCATCTCCAGGCGCAGCATGTCGGCGCCATAGGTCGGCTCATCGAAGCCGGCCTTGCGGGTGATGCCACGGCTCAGCAGGTCCATCCAGAAGTCGTCGTTCGGATAGTACTGCACCAGGTTTTCGAGCGCGAACAGGTAGCTCGCGGTGTCCTTGGCCTTGTTGGCTTCCTGGCCCAGCAGGCGCAGGTCGTTCTCGGCCGGCTTCTGGCCCGCTTTCTTGGCGTCGTTGATGTTCGCCATCAGCATTTCCTTGGCGCCGCCAAAGTTGCCGCTGTTGACCTGGGCGCGCGACAGCGCGGTGCGGACCTTGGCCGGGTCGCCGCCTTCTTTCTGGAAGCGGGTGTACCACTCGACCGCCTTGGCGTAGTTCTTGGCATTGAAGTTGGCGTCGCCCAGTGCCTGGTAATAGTTCAGCTGCTCGGCCGGGGTCAGGCGGCCCGAGTTCAGGATCGCTTCCATGGTCGGCAGCGCGACGGCGTTGTTTTCCGAACCCAGGGCCCAGGACAGCTTCATGCGGTTGATGACGTACTCCTCGTAAGGGGTACGGTTCGGCATGGCTTCGGCCTGGGCGATGCGGTTCTGCACTTCGGTGAAGTTCTTGGCGTCCATCAGCGCCTTGATGGCAGCCGGGTCGAGCAACTTGAACATGTCGGGACGGACGGTGTCCTTCGCGGCTGCCTGCGCGGCGGCAGCCGGCGCGTCGCTCTTCTGCTGCGCGTGGGCGCTGGACACCAGTGCCGGGGCGGAGACGCCGATCGCGGCGAGCATCAGGCAGAGGCGGGCAAGACGGAATTGGGCCATGAATAATCCTTCAATCAAGTCGATAATGGTGAGACATGCATACTCGGCAATATGGCGAGATTGCTATCCCGGCAAAGTGCGCATTGTCCCATAAAACTGCCCTTTTCAGGCTCGGCAATTGTGCCCTAGCGTGCGCGGGAATGCGCGTGCGGTTACATCGCGTTACCGACTTTCGTGCTGGCATCTTCAAAGCCCGGCACCGGACAATGTCCCACCGCCTCGATGTCGCCCGCCAGCCAGTCGATCACGGCATCCAGCGCAGGCGCCGCGAAGCCATAGGTCATCAGGGCGGGGGCGTCGAAGTCGAGCGCCTGGTAGGGATTCCACAGCGCCACGTGCAGGTCGGGGCGCCAGCTGGCGCGGGCTTGCGGGCCGTAGCGGCGGCGCGAGGTCGAGGCCAGGATCGTGAAGCGGCCGTCCTGCGGCAGCGCGCGCCAGTCGAAGGCCTCGGCGTCGGCGAAGGTGACCAGCTCGACCTCATACAGGCGTTCCAGCGCGGCGGCAATCGCCGCTGCCGGCACGCCGGCTTCGGACACGCCGTCGCTGACCACGTCGGCGCGCGCCACCAGGCGCACGCGGCTAGCCCGTGCGGGACGCTGCGGCTGGCCGAGCGCGCTCAGGCCGGCGCGCCAGGCGCGCGCCATCAGGGCGCGGTCGTCGTGCTCGGACAGGTAAGCCACCGGGCCGGCCGGATGCGCGTCCGCCAGTTTCTGCAGGCGTGCCAGGCGCGCCTCGACGTCCGCCAGCGGCAGCACGCCGTCGCGGATCGCCGCCGCGATCGCGTGCACGGTCTCTTCCTGGGTCTCGCGCGACCCGATCGCCATCACCATGTCGGCGCCCGCCGCCAGCGCGTTGACGGCCGCCTGGCCGGCGCTGTAGCGGTGGGCGATCGCATGCATGTCCATGCCGTCGGTGATGATCACGCCTTCATAGCCGAAGCGCTCGCGCAGGATGCCGGTCAGGATGGCGCGCGACATGGTGGCCGGATAGACCGGATCCAGCGCGGGGTAGACGATGTGGGCGGTCATGACTGCAGACGCCTTTGGCGCCGCGATGCGGAAGGGCGCGAATTCGAAGCGCTCCAGTTCCGCCAGCGGCTTGTCCACGGTCGGCAGGTCGCGGTGCGAATCGACGTGGGTGTCGCCGTGGCCGGGGAAGTGCTTGACGCAGCAGGCCACGCCTTCGCTTTCGCTGCCTTCCATCCAGGCCATCGCGATCCGCGCGGCGGTCTCGGGATCGGCGCCGAAGGAGCGCTCGGCGATCACCGGGTTGTGCGGATTGTTGTTCAGGTCCAGCACCGGCGCGAAGTTCCAGTTGAAGCCGAGCGCACGCACCGCGCGCGCCACCGCGGCGCCGACTTCGCGCGCCAGCTGCGCATCGTTGGCCGCACCCAGCGCCATCGCGCTCGGCGGCGCCGGCACCCAGGTCGAGCGCACCACGGCGCCGCCTTCCTGGTCGAGGGCGATCAGGGCCTGCGGCCCCAGCGCGTCGCGCAAGGCGCGGTTGAAGCGCGTCAGCTGGGCCGCGTCCGTCATGTTCTGGCGGAACAGGCAGGCGCCACGCACCTTGTACTGGCGCAGGAAGGCGTCGGTATCGGCATCGAGTTCGGTGCCGAACAGGCGCACCATCATCAGCTGGCCGGCGAGGTCGAGGTAGTTGGTCATCGCTTTGGGCGCTCGGTTGTTCAGTTCGTTTTCGTGACTTTGCTCAGGTGGCGCGGCTTGTCCGGATCGAGGCCGCGCGCCTCCGACAACTGCGCCGCCATCATGTAGAAGGCCTGGATCGCGGCGATCGGGTCGAGGTCGGGGATCGCGGCCGTCGGCAGGCTCAGGTCGCGGCTGGCGATGTCCTGCGGGGCGGCGAGCAGCACGCGCGCGCCGCGGCCGCGCATTTCGTCGGCCAGCGCCACCAGGCCGCTTTGTGCCGGGCCGCGGGTGGCGAAGATCAAGAGCGGATAGCCTTCCTCGATCAGGGCCATCGGGCCGTGCTTGATCTCGGCGCCCGAGAAGGCCTCGGCCTGCAGCGCCGAGGTTTCCTTGAATTTCAGGGCCGACTCCAGCGCCACCGGGAAGCTGATGCCGCGGCCGACCACCATGATGTTGCGGGCCGGGGCCAGCACCTCGATCGCCGGCGACCAGTCGGCCTGGCTGGCGGCGCGCAGCGCATCCGGCAGGGCGGCAATGCCGTCCTTCAGTTCCGGGTCGTTCTGCCATTCGCTCACCAGGCGCGCGCCGGCGACCATGCTGGCGATGAAGCTCTTGGTGGCGGCCACGCTCTGTTCCTTACCCGCGTGCAGGGGCATGGTCCATTCGGCGGCTTGCGCCAGTGGAGAGCTCGCGTCGTTCACCAGGGCCACGGTGGTGGCGCCGCCGTCGCGGAAGTAACGGATCGGCTCGACCACGTCCGGGCTCTGGCCCGACTGCGAGATCGACACCGCCAGGGTGTCGCGCGTGACCAGGGGAGACTTGTACAGGGTGATCAGCGACATCGGCAGCGAGGTCACCAGGCGGCCCATGCGCGCCATGATCAGGTAGGCCAGGTAGCTCGAGGCGTGGTCGGAGCTGCCGCGCGCGACCGTCACCGCGCTGTGGAAGTTGGTGGAGCGTAGCGCGCGGCCTAGTTCCGCATAACGCTCGGCATCCTGCGCCAGCTGTTGCGCGACGCAGTCGCCGGCGGACAGGGCTTCCTGGTACATGAGGGACGTGGGGACGGCGTTCACTGGGCTTCTCCTTCGATATAGACGGCTTTGATGTTCAGGTCGCGGTCGAGGACCACGAAGTCGGCATGGCAGCCGGGCGCCAGGCGGCCGCGCTGGGTTTCGCCGAGGTAGTCGGCGGCATTGGTGGACACGCGCAGGCTGGCTTCTCTCAGCGGCAGGCCGATCTTGACCAGGTTGCGCAGCGCCTGGTCCATGGTGAGGGTGCTGCCGGCCAGGGTGCCGTCGGCCAGGCGTACGCCGCCCATGCACTTGTGGACGACCTGGCGGCCCAGCATGTATTCGCCGTCCGGCATGCCGGCGGCGGCTGTGGAGTCGGTCACGCAGAACAGCTTCGGGATGCAGCGCAGCGCGGTCTTGATCGCGCCCGGGTGCACGTGCAGCAGGTCGGGGATGATCTCGGCGTATTCGGCATGCGCCAGCGCGGCGCCGACCATGCCGGGGTCGCGGTGGTGCAGGCCGGGCATGGCGTTGAACAGGTGGGTGAAGCCGGCCGCGCCATGCTCGAGCGCCTCCACGCCGGTTTCATACGAACCGTTGGTATGGCCGATCTGGACCCGGATGCCGGCGTCGGCGATGGCGCGCAGCAGATCCATGTGGCCGTCGATCTCGGGCGCCACCGTGATCAGGCGCATCGGGGCCTGGTCGTTGAAGCGATTGACTTCGTCGAGCGTGGCTTCGCGCGCATACGGCGGCTGGGCGCCCAGCTTGCCCGAGTTGATGTAGGGGCCTTCCAGGTGCACGCCG
This sequence comes from Telluria sp. ZB4P36, assembly GCF_059685865.1. NCBI lineage: Bacteria > Pseudomonadati > Pseudomonadota > Betaproteobacteria > Burkholderiales > Oxalobacteraceae > Telluria > Telluria sp. ZB4P36. The sequence continues at coordinate 84,548 of NZ_JCASIE010000014.1, read as the reverse complement.
AGGATGCGCGCCTCGCCCTTGCCGCGTGCCTTGATCGCGGCGCCGATCGAGGCGAGCGCACGCTCGATGTCCTCGACCGGGGCGGTCATGGTGGTGGCCAGCAGGGCGGTGGTGCCGTGCTTCGCATGCAGGGCCGCGATCACGTGCGGCGCATCGCCGCCTTCCATCATGTCGCGGCCCGCGCCGCCGTGCACGTGAACGTCGATGAAGCCGGGCAGGACGTAGTCGTCGCCGTTCGCGGACGGATCGACTTCGTGGCCGTCGACGGCTTCGATGCGGGCGCCGTGGCTCAGTTCGCCGTGGATCCAGCCGCCGGGGGTGAGGATGTTGCCTTTCATTGTGCTGCTCCTTGTAGGTGGCGCTGGATCATGCGCAGTGCGCCGGCGGCCGAGTCGCCTTGCGCCGGCACGCAGCGCGCCAGCGTGTCGGCCGGCAGCCAGGCGCGCAGGGCCTCGCCCAGGCCGCCGCACAGGGCCAGCGGCAGGGTGTGGCTGCGGTCGAGCGCATCGGCGATGCTGGCCACTTCGCGTCCTGCGTGTTCGAGGATGGCGCGGGCGACCGGGTCGGTCGCGCCGTGGGCGACGACGAAACGCGCCAGGCCGGCATAGGCGGTCTGGTTGGCGCGGCCGAGCCAGACTTGCACCGCGTCGCGCGAGCCGCCACAGAAGGCGATGACGTCGCGCGCGAAGGCGCGGCCTTCGACGCGGCCGTCGAGTACCTGTTCGATGTGGTTCAGTGCGCGCAGCCCCATCCAGGCGCCGCTCGCTTCATCCCCAGCCGGGAAACCCCAGCCGCCGACTTCGACTTTGCTGCCGTCCGCCAGCATGGCTTCGCCGACGCTGCCGGTGCCGATCGCGACGATCGCGCCGGGGCGGCCGCCGTGGGCGCCCATCAGGGTGGTGAAACCGTCGGTGTCGAGGGCCAGGGCCGCGTAGCCCGGATTGGCGGCGACGAACTGGGCCGCCCATTCCTTGTTGTGCACACCGGCCAGGCCGAGGCCGATGGCGCAGGCATGCGTGGGCACGCGGTCGATGCCGAGTGTGGAGAAGGCTTCGGCGACGACGCCCTGGATGGTGGTCCAGGCATTGTCGATGCCGCGCGACAGGGCCGAGGGGCCGCCGGTCGCCTGGGCGATTTCAGTACCGTCGGGACGGGCCAGGCGCACGCGGGTGCCGGTACCGCCGCCATCGACGCCGATGAGATAGTCGGTCATGGTGTAAGTGTTCTGCCGGGGAGGTCAGCGCACTATAGGCAGGCGGTACAGCGATGTCAACAGGTATTTAACTGGTATGCAAACATCCTATGCAGGAATAGCTCAATGGCCGCGACTTATTTGCATAAGCCATTGATTTTGCAAATCCTTTATTGGTATGTGAATTGGTATGGTCACTCGGCGTGGCGGCTGCCGCTGCGGTCCACCACAAGCAGCTGGCCGTCGCCGCGGGATGCCCGAGCGGTGACGTTCACTGTCGCATTCGCCGGCCCGGTTACCGCGATGTCGGCGCGCGCGGCGTTCAGTCGCCGGCCGTCGAGGCCGCCCGAACCGCTGAGCCGGGCCTTGACCAGGTCGACCTTGCCCCCGACCCTGGCGGCGCCCGGTCCGGTGATCTTGAGCAGCAGGCGCTTGCCTTCGATATTCGCGTCCAGGCCGCCCGAGCCGTGCAGCTCGGCGTCCAGGGTGTCCGACACGGTGGCCAGTTCGATGCCGCCCGGGCCGCGCGCCTTGACGGTGGCGCGCTTCACCTCCAGGCCTCCGGCGTCCAGGTCGCCCGAGCCGCTCACTTCGGCGGTCAGCTCGCCGATGCTGCCGCTCAGGGTGGCGCTGCCGGGCCCGCCGAGGCGGACCATGGCGCTGGCTGCCTGCAGGCCGCTGGCCTGCAGCTCGCCCGAGCCCTGTACTTCGGCGTCGAATTTCCTGATGTTGCCGGCCACGCAGGCATTGCCCGGGCCGTGCTGGACCGTCGATGCCGCCTCGGCCGCGAGCGCGCAGGCTTCGAAGTCGCCCGAGCCGCTGATCTCGGCGCGCAATTCACGTGCGCTGCCCGACAGCTTCATGCCGCCGGGGCCGCTCATGCGCGCGTTCAGGCGCGCCAGGCGCAGCGCGTCGGCGTCGAGGTCGCCCGAGCCGCTCAGCGTGGCCGTCAGTTCGTTACCGACGCCGGACAGGCGCACATCGCCCGGCCCCGACATGGTCAGCTCGACATTGGCCGCCTTCAGGCGGTGCAGGTCGAGGTCGCCGCTGCCGCTGGCGCGCACCGCCAGTTCGCGCACCGCGCCGGCCGCCTGCAGGTCGCCCGGACCGTCGACGCTGAGGCTGAAGCGCTCGCCCGCCAGCTGGCTCAGGTCGACGTCGCCGCTGCCCGAGATCCTGAGGCTCTTGAGCTGGCTGGCGGTGATGGTGATGGTCGGGGTCTCGCGCTTGCCCCAGCTGAAGTGGAAGCCGTTGCGCTGCAGCGGACGCACCACCAGGGTGTCGCCGCGCACGAAGGTCTCGATCTCGTCGAGCTGCTTGCGCTCGCCCGACAGCGCGAGCGACTGGCGGCCCTGGGCGCGCACCACGACGTCGTAGGGACCCGCCAGTTCGATGGCGCTGAAGGGCTGGACGCTGCGCTGCTGCGAGACCGTGCCGGCCGGCGCTTCGGCATGGCTGGCCTGGGTGGCGAGGAAGCCGGCGGCGATGGTGGCGGCGAGGAGGGCGGGCTTGAGGACGGTGTTCATGTTCTTGTTGTCGGTAAAGGCATCGGGAGCCTGAACCATAAGCCAGGGCGCCGGACCGCGCTTGCGGAAACCGACGGAAGCACGAAAACGGGGGACGAAATGCACATCCGCAGGATGAAGCGCAGCGTCATTCCGGCCGGAACCATGTTGGCATGCGCGGCGGCTTTGGATTAGCCTGTTTGTCCCGCTATTGACACGTATAAACGGCCTGATGAGTTACAGGGAACAAGCGCAGGCATTGGCCGCCATCGGCGACCTGGTTGTGACACACGAGCTCGGCTTGCGGCCGGTCCGCACGCCCGAGCTCGCGGCTGAAAACCGGGAGCTGGCCGCGCTTGCCCTGGACCTGGCGCAGCAGCCGGACGGGGTGCCGGCACGCCTCGAGCAAGTACTGCGCACGCTGTGCCGCTGCGACGCTGCCGGCACCAGCCTGCCGGAGCCGCAGGACGGTGGCTTCGACTGGCGCGCGGCGAGCGGCAAGGCGCCCATGCTGCTGCGCGATGCGGCCCGCGCCTTTCCCTTCCTGCACAGCGATCGGCAGCAGCCGGCTGAAATGCTGCTGCTGCCCTGGAGCATCGAGGGCGAAGCCGACGGCGTGCTGTGGGTGGCCAGCCATGATCCGGCGCGCAGTTTCGACGCCGAGGATGCGCGCTTGCTGCGCAGCCTGGCCGGCTTCGCCGCCGCAGCGCAGCGCGCCGGCGCAGCCGAGGTGGCGCTGCGCGAAAGCGAGGGGCGCTTCCGGGTGCTGGCCGAAGCCTCGCCGGCGCTGACCTTCCAGCTCGACCAACAGGGCCAGGTCAGCTATGCCAACCGGCGCAGCGTCGAGAAGCTGAGACTGCAGGTGGGGACCGGGCCGGATCAGGGCTGGGGCGCGCTGCTGCATCCGGACGATGGGCCGCGCTACGTCGAACAGGTGCGGAGCGCGATCGCCAACCGCATGCCCGTCCGGCAGCGCGTGCGGGCCCGCGCCGCCGACAGCCGCTGGCACTGGTTCGAGAGCCATTTGGCGCCGCTGTTCGGCGCCGGCGGTGCCTATCGCGGCCACGTCGGCATCTCGATCGACGTCACCGGGGCGGTGCAGGCGGAGCAGGCGCTGCGCGAGGCCGACCGCCGCAAGGACGAGTTCCTGGCTACCCTGGCGCACGAGCTGCGCAACCCGCTGGCGCCGATCAGCAACGCCGTGCACCTGCTGCGCCGGCCGGACGGGCGCCGCACGGCCGACCGCATGGTCGAGATGGTGGGGCGCCAGGTGCGCCAGATGGTGCGCCTGGTGGACGACCTGATGGATGTCTCGCGCATCACCCAGGGCAAGCTGGAACTGCGCCGCGAACCCCTGTCCCTGGCCGAGGTCCTGTCGATGGCGGTCGAGACCAGCATGCCGGCGATCGAGGCCGGACGCCACGAACTGACCGTCTCGCTGCCGGAAGAAACCCTGGTGCTCGAGGCCGACAAGGTCAGGCTGACCCAGGTTTTCGGCAATATGCTCAACAACGCGGCCAGGTACACCGACCGCGGCGGCCGCATCTGGCTCGCGGCCTGGCGCGAGGGAGAGCAGGTGGTGGTGTCGGTGCGCGATTCCGGCATCGGCATCCCGGCCGCCAAGCTGCCCCACGTGTTCGAGATGTTCTCGCAAGCCCACCGCGACAGCGCGCGCGGACAGGCCGGCCTGGGCATCGGGCTGACCATGGTGCGCAGCCTGGTCGAGCTGCACGGGGGCAGCGTCGAGGCGCGCAGCGAAGGGTCGGGGCGCGGCAGCGAATTCATCGTCCGCCTGCCCCTGGCCGAGACGCCGCAGGCGCTGCCGCAACTGCCGGCCGGCGCCGCCGACGCGCCGCTGGAAGGGCGGCGCATCCTGGTGGTGGACGACAATGGCGACGCCGCCGAATCGCTGGCCCTGCTGCTGGAGTCGTCCGGCGCCGAGGTGCGTACCGCCAGGGACGGGCCCGCGGGGCTCGCGCTGGCGCGCGAATTCGTGCCGCATGCGGTCCTGCTCGACCTGGGCATGCCCGGCATGGACGGTTTCGACGTGGCGCGCCGCCTGCGCGCCGAGCCGCGCCACGCGGGGCTGGCGATCATCGCCCTGACCGGCTGGGGCCAGGAGGAAGACCGGCGCCGGACCCGGGACAGCGGCTTCGACCGGCACCTGACCAAGCCGGTGGATGTCGGGCAGCTGCTCGACATCCTGGTGCGGGTCAGGCCGCAGGCGGCCGCCTAGGCGGACCGGCTGTGGTTGAGCCGCAACAGCGGCGCTTGCCGGGCGCGTGGCCGCGCAGCGGCCTGCGGTGTCATAATGCGGGCATGGAAGGAGAACTCCCGTGATTCGCTATATGGGCACACGCAAGAACGAGGACGGCGCTGCCGTCTACGTCTTTCTCGTCAACGGCATGCAGAAGGAAGTGCGCGAGCATGCGCTCAAGCAGCATCCTGGCTGCTATGAAGCCCTGCCGGCCACGGTCAAGGCCCAGATCGCGGCCAACCGCGCCTGGCTGTCCAGGCTGTAGGCGCCGTGCGACGTTCCCGACTGGCGCCCGGCGCCGTGCTGGCTGCCGCGCTCGCGGCTCCTGGTCTGCCGGCCCAAGCCATGCCCTCGACCTTCAGCCAGGTCGTCGGCAACGCGCTGCTGTGCCGCAGCCACCTCGACAACCGTAGTTTCCACGATTACCTGAGCACGTCCTTCGGTCCGGCCTACAAGCGCGAGGGCGGGGCCTGGTGGTTCCGGGTCGAGGCCACGCTGTGGGGCGCGGAAGTGAAGGAAGTCATGGTCAGCGACGACAGCAGCGAGCTGGTCTTCATTGCCGCCGTGACCGACAGCACCCCGGAAGCGCTGGAAGGCGCGATCCGCAGCGGCGCCGGCACCGCCTTCCAGGCGGCCGACACCTCGCCCTTTCCCTTGCGCGTCTCGAAGCTGGGCAGCACGATCGCTTACGTGAATGACAAAAGCAAGATATATTGCGTAAAGTACAAATCGCAGCCGCCCCGCTAGCTCCCCGTTTTACTTGCTCATGTACAACCACTATTTCCACCTGAAGGGCGCCCCCTTCTCGATCGCGCCCGATCCGCGCTACCTGTTCATGAGCGAGCGCCACCGCGAGGCCTTGGCGCACCTGCTCTATGGTATCGGCAGCGGCGGCGGCTTCGTCCTGCTGACCGGCGAGATCGGGGCCGGCAAGACCACGGTCTGCCGCTGTTTCATCGAGCAGATTCCCGAGAATTGCCGGCTGGCCTATATCTTCAATCCGCGCCTGAGCGTCGAGGAACTGCTGCTGAGCGTGTGCGACGAGCTGCGTATCGAGTTGCCGCCGGCCGCCACCCACATCGGCCTGAAGGGCTACGTCGACGCCATCAACCGCTACCTGCTCGAATCGCACGCGCAGGGGCTGAACAACGTGCTGGTGATCGACGAGGCGCAAAACCTGTCGGCCGAGGTGCTCGAACAGCTGCGCCTGCTGACCAACCTCGAGACCAGCGAGCGCAAGCTGCTGCAGATCATCCTGATCGGCCAGCCCGAGCTGCGCGCCATGCTGGCGCGTCCGGAGCTGGAACAGCTGGCCCAGCGCGTGATCGCGCGCTACCACCTGGGACCGCTGTCGGAGGCCGAGACCGGCGCCTACGTCGCGCACCGGCTGGCGGTAGCGGGCGCCGGCGGCACACCGTTCCCGCCCGCGCTGACGCCGCTGATCCATGCGCTGACGCAGGGCGTCCCGCGCCGCATCAACCTGCTGTGCGACCGCGCGCTGCTCGGCGCCTACGTCGAGAACAGCCCGCAGGCGACGCGCGCCATCCTCAAGAAGGCGGCCGCCGAGGTCTTCGCCGGCGAGCCGTCCGCGCCGCGCCGCCTGCGCCTGCCGCTGGTGGCGGGCGGGGTGCTGGCGGCGGCCGCCGTCAGCGCGGCAGCCTGGCAGGCGCTGCCGGCGCGTTCGCCGGCGCCGCCGGTACCAGCCTCAGCACCTGCCAAGGCCGCGCCGGCCGCCGCGCTCGTCAGCCCGTCGAAGGTCCCGCCGGTGCGGGCCGATCAAGCCGATGCCTTGCGCGAACTGGCGGCCCTATGGGGACAGCCGCTGGCCGGGGAGCCTTGTGAAGCGGCGCTGCGCCTGGACCTGCGCTGCCACCAGGGCCGCGGCGGCCTGTACGAACTGCGCATGCTCGACCGTCCGGCCGTCGTCACCCTGCACGACGGCCCGCGCACCGGCTATGCCGTGCTGTCCGCGCTGGACGGCAACAGCGTCACCCTGAGCGCCGGCGCGCGCCGCGAGCAGATCGACCTGGCCAGCTTCGTGGCCCGCTTCGGCGGCGAGTTCACGACCTTCTGGCGCATGCCGCGTACTTTCCGCGACGAGCTGGCCGAGGGCGACCGCGGCCTCGATGTCGACTGGCTGGGCAGCCGCCTGGCCCAGCTGAACGGGACCGCGGCGCCGCAGGCCGGCAGCCCCTTCGACGCCCACACCCGTGAATGGCTGCGGCGTTTCCAGGCCGCGCAGAACCTGAAGGCGGACGGCCTGGCCGGTCCGCGCACCTATATGCGCCTGAACCAGCTTTCCGGCGTGCCCGAGCCGCGCCTGCTGGCGCGCGCCGCGACAGGAAAATAAGGCATGTCCTACATCCTCGAAGCCCTCAAGAAGGCACAGGCGGAGCGCCAGCTCGGCAACGCCCCGACCATCCACGCACCGGCGCCGGGCTATACGGCCGGCGTGACCCGCAGCACCCGCAATCCGCTGATGGTCGGCATCGTCGCCGGCAGCATCGTCGTGGCGCTCGGCGCGCTGTTCCTGCTGCGCCAGCCTGCACCCGCCCCCGCGCCGGCACTGCAGGTGGCGAGTGCGCCGGCGCCCGTGCCTGCACCTGCGCCGGTAGCCGCACCCGTTCCGCCGCCGGTGAAGCCGGAGCCGCCGCCGGCTCTTCCCAAACCCGCCGCCAAGCCAGCGGCGCCTGCCGTCAAGCCGGCGCCGGCGCCGCGCGCCGAACCGGTCGAGGCAGTGGCGGAGGCGCCCCTTCCCGTCGCAGCCGCGCCGGCGCCCGAGGACGGTATCGGCGCGCTGCAATCGCTGCCGGAAGCGGTGCAGCGCGAGGTTCCGAAGGTGGCCTTCGGCGGCTACATCTATTCGCCGAACCCGGCCGAGCGCCTGCTGCTGGTCGACAAGATGCTGCGCCGCGAAGGCGAGGAAGTCGCGCCGGGGCTGGTGCTGGAGCGCCTGCTGCCGAAGGCGGCGATCATGAATTTCCGTGGCTACCGCTACCGTGTCGCTTACTGAGCGCGGGCGGGTGCTGGGCGTGGTCGGCTGGTCCGGCAGCGGCAAGACTTCGCTGCTGGAAGAGCTGATCAAGCGGCTGGCGGAGCAGGGGCTGCGGGTCAACGTCGTCAAGCACAGCCACCACGACGTCGAGCTCGAACCGCCGCGCAAGGACAGCGCGCGCCTGCGCATGGCCGGCGCGGCCGAGGTGATGCTGGCCTCGCCCTACCGCGTCGCCATCCTGCGCGAACTGCGCGGGGCGGCCGAACCGTCGTTGGCGGAGCACCTGGCCCGCCTGGCGCCGGCCGACCTGACCCTGGTGGAAGGCTACAAGTGGGAGCGCATGCCCAAGCTGGAGGTGTTCCGCCCCAGCCTGGGCAAGCCGGCGCTGTATCCGGAGGATGCCGACATCCTCGCCGTGGTCTCGGACACGCTGCCGCCGGGCGGGGAGGGTGGTCCGGCATGGCTGGACCTGAATGATCCGGATCAGGTCATGGCATGGCTGGAGAAATGGATGCGCCTGGAGGCCTAAAGTTCTCGCGCGGGCTGCCGTAAAAAGGGGATACGCCTTAATGGGAGAACGACATGGATGTGTCCACCATCGCCAAGCTGTCCACCAGCATCGCCGAAACCGGTAACCGCCAGGATGTGAGCCTGGCCGTGTTCAAGAAGGCCCAGCAGATCCAGGAAGCGACCGCCACCCAGCTGCTCGAAGCCCTGCCGGCCGTGCAGTCGGCGAATTTGCCGGCGCATCTGGGGAACAAGATCAATACGACGGCCTGAGAGTCGGCCCGCGGCTTGCATCTTTCCCCCGCCTGATAAATACTGGCGCCTTCACCCAGCCAGGAGTAAGCCGCATGACCCACCGCCACGCCCTGATTGCCGCCGCCCTCGCCGGCGTCTGCGCCCACGCCGCCGCCCAGGACCAGATGGGCGTGCCGAAGGCCGACCAGGAGGCCTGCTACGGCGTGGCCAAGGCCGGCCAGAACGATTGCGGCACCGCCACCCACGGCTGCGCCGGCGTCGCCAAGGCCGACAATGACCCGAACGAGTGGAAGTTCGTCGCCAAGGGCACTTGCACCAAGCTGGGCGGTTCGCTGGAGGCCGGTAAGCCCGCCCAGGACAAGGCCGAGCCGGCCAAGACCGAAGCCAAGAAGTAAGACCATGACTGCCCCAGGCGTGGGGCTGCGCGCGCCGCACTACCGCGCCTTCCTGGAACAGCGCCCGGCGATCGGCTTCATCGAGGTCCACAGCGAAAACTACCTTGCCCGCGCCGGCTGGGACTGGCATGTCCTCGGCGAACTGCGCCGTGACTACCCGGTCAGCCTGCATGGCGTCGGGCTCGGCCTCGGCTCGGCCCGCGGCTTTTCCGATGCCCACCTGGAACGCGTGCGCGCCCTGGCCGAGGCGGTCGATCCCTTCCTCGTTTCCGAACACCTGAGCTGGGGTGCGCTGGCCGACCGCCAGCTCAACGACCTGCTGCCGCTGACCCTCGATGAAGCCGCCCTGGCGCTGCTGTGCGAACGGGTCGACCGGGTGCAGAACCTGCTGGGGCGCCGCCTGCTGGTCGAGAACGTCTCGACCTATGTGCGTTTCCGCGCCGACAGCATGAGCGAGGCCGCCTTCCTGGCCGAACTGGCGCGCCATACCGGCTGCGGCATCCTGCTCGACGTCAACAATCTCTACGTCAACCAGCACAACCACGGCGAAGACGCGCAGGCCGCGATCGCCGCGCTGCCCGTGGGCAGCGTCGGTGAGATCCATCTTGCCGGCCACCTGCACACGCCGCTGGCCCTGGTCGACCACCACGGCGCCGCGGTGGCCGAGCCGGTCTGGGCCTTGTACCGCGCCGCGCTGCAGCGCTTCGGCCGGCTGCCTTCCCTGGTCGAATGGGACGCCGACCTGCCGCCGCTCGCGGTCCTGGTGGCGGAGGCGGCGAAGGCCGGGGCGATCGCGCAGGACTATCCCGTGCCTGGCGGTGTACCGGCCATCCGGACTCCCTTGCCGCCGGCGGGATCGAGCGAGGCCCTCGCCACGCTCCAGCAGCAATTCGGCGCCGCCCTGTTCGACCGCCGGCAGGAAGCCGCCTTGCAGCCCCTGCTCGGCGCGGGTGGGGTGGAGCGGCTGGCGCTGTACCGCGGCAACCTGGCGGCCGGCTGGGAGCGCGCCCTCGGCGAAGCCTGTCCGGTCCTGCGCCAGCTGGTGGGAGAAGAGTTTTTCGCAGGCCTGGCGCGCGCCTACGGCAAGGCATCGCCCTCGCAGGACCCCGACCTGGCCGGCTTCGGCGCGCGCTTCGCCGGTTTCCTGGCCGGATTCGCACCAAGCGCGGCCTATCCCTACCTGCCCGATATGGCGCGCCTCGAGTGGGCCGTCCACCGCGCTTATCTGGCGCCGGACCAGGCGCCGCTCGGGATCGATGCGCTGGCGGGGATGGCGCCGGAAGCCCTCGATACCGCCCGTTTCACCCTGCATCCCACGGCGAGCCTGCTGCACAGCCGCTGGGCCGTGGCCGCCCTGTGGCAGGCGCACCAGCCGGGCGGCCCGGCCCTGCCGGCGAAGGTGGATGCGCCGTGCACGCTACTTGTCGTGCGGCGCGGCTGGCGGGTGGAGGTGGTGGAACTGGAAGCGCCTGAAGCGGCGGCCCTTGCGCAGCTGGTGGCGGGCGCCAGCTTTGGCGAGGCCATCGATGCCGCGCTGGAACTCGAGGCGGCGCCCGACATCGGCACCATGCTGCAGGGCTGGTTCAGGCTCGGCCTTGTCGCCGCGATTGCGGCGGACGAATAGGTTCTTAGTGGAAAGCGCGCAGGATGCGCTGTTCACCGGTCCGGTCGCAGAAACGTTCGTTGGCGGCGCGGGTAGCGGCCATCATGCGCTCGAGCTGGGCGTCTTCGAAACGCGCCAGCTCCTCGTTCGCCGCTTCCAGCGCCAGCGCCAGCTTGGCGCGGGCGTTCTGGTACAGCACACTGGTGTAATGATCGGTGTTTTTCAGCAGCTCTTCCGCGTTCTCGATGACGAGACGCAGGTCTCCGATGAGCTGCTCCTGGGATTGGGCGCGGTTCGGGGTTTCCATCGCTTCACCTTTGGCCGGTTGATTTAAGTCGACTCTGACGACTTAAAATATAAACAAGGAAGCCCCGCTCTGTTTGTTAGCGCGCAAACATAAGCCCGCTGTTTTAGCCCACCCTTTACGCCTTTTATTGCACCCGGATCTGCAGGTCGCCGAGGCTGACCGTCTGGCCGCTGCGGATTTTCGCGGTCTTGCGCAGTTCCTGCTTGCCGTCGACCGACACCACGCCGCTGGCGACCATGTTCTTGCCGGCGCCGCCGCTGTCGACCAGGCCGACCAGCTTCAGCAGCTGGTTGAGCTCGACGAATTCCGATGTCAAATCGAACACTATTTTTTGCATTTTTTCCTCTGGGTGATATTAGTCGACCGGATCCGGGCGGGTCATGTCGATCGGCACGATCCACTGGTCGAACTGCTGCTCGGTGACGAAACCGGACTGCAGCGCAGCCTGGCGCAGGGTCAGGCCCTCGTGCGACGCCGTCTTGGCGATTTGCGCGGCGCGATCATACCCGATGTGCGGGGCCAGTGCGGTCACCAGCATCAGGGATTTTTCCATCAGCTCGGCGATGCGGGCATGGTTCGGCTCGATGCCCTGGGCGCAATGCTCGTCGAAGGAGCGCATGCCGTCGGCCAGCAGGCGGGCGCTCTGCAGGAAGTTGTGGGCGATCATGGGCTTGAACACGTTCAGCTCGAAATTGCCCTGGGAGCCGCCGACCGTGATCGCGACGTCGTTGCCGAACACCTGGCAGCACAGCATCGTCAGCGCCTCGCACTGGGTCGGATTGACCTTGCCCGGCATGATCGAGCTGCCCGGTTCGTTCTCGGGAATCGTGATTTCACCCAGGCCCGAGCGCGGCCCGGACGCCATCCAGCGCACGTCGTTGGCGATCTTCATCAGGGCCGTGGCCAGGGTCTTGAAGGCGCCATGGGCGGATACCATGGCGTCGTGTCCGGCCAGCGCCATGAACTTGTTCGGAGCGCTCTTGAAGCTCAGGCCGGTGCGCGAGCCGAGCTCGGCCGCAATGCGCGGCGCGAAATCCGGATGCGCGTTCAGCCCGGTACCCACCGCGGTGCCGCCGGCGGCCAGGGCCAGCAGGCCGGGCAGGGTGGAGCGGATCGCGCTTTCCGCGAACTCCAGCTGGGCGACGTAGCCCGAGAACTCCTGGCCCAGGGTCAGGGGCGTGGCGTCCTGCAGGTGGGTGCGGCCGATCTTGACGATGGATTCGAAGTCGCGCGACTTGCGCAGCAGGGTGCCGCGCAGCTGGGCGAGTGCCGGCAGCAGGTTCTGGGCCACGGCGATGGCGGCGGCCACGTGCATGGCGGTCGGGAAGATGTCGTTCGAGGACTGGCCCATGTTGACGTGGTCGTTCGGGTGCAGCAGGCGTTTTTCGCCGCGCTCGCCACCCATCAGCTCGGAGCCGCGGTTGGCCAGCACCTCGTTCATGTTCATGTTGCTCTGGGTGCCGGAACCGGTTTGCCAGACAGCCAGCGGGAATGCGTCCGGGTGACGGCCTTCGAGCACCTCGTCGGCGGCGCGGATGATGGCATCGGCCTTGTCCGCCGGGAGCTTGCCGAGCGAACGGTTGACCGCGGCGGCGGCGCGCTTGACCTGGGCCAGGGCCGCGACCAGTTCCGGCGCCATGCGCTCGCTCGAGATGTGGAAATGGTGGAGCGAACGCTGGGTCTGGGCGCCCCACAGCTGCTGTGCGGGGACCTCGATCGGGCCGAAACTGTCCTTTTCAATCCTGTTGTCCATGGCTGTCCTGTGAATGAATGCTGACTATGGCTAAAGAGTTTAGCCGATTGTCCGATATATACGCTCTGGCTTCATTTTCGGTTCCCGCTATGGCTTGCCGCCTTCCTCTGTTATTCACTTGCGCGCTGTTGGCCGGCGCTGTTTCGGCGGCCGAGCTCGGCGAGCCGCGCGTGAGCTCCTGGCTCGGCCAGCCGCTGGTGGCCGACATCGAGCTCACCATGCTGGAAGACGCCGCCACCCCGGTCGGGGTGCGCCTGGCGCACCCGAACGTCTACCGCGGCGCCAACATCGGCATGCCGGCGGTGCTGTCCACGCTCAGGATGTCGGTGATGCGGCGCGACGGGCGCCAGTTCTTGCACATCACCTCGCCCGGACCGGTGGAGTCGGAATACCTGCACCTCTACCTGGAATTGGCCGACGGTTCGCAGCGCAGCGTGCGGCTGGCGACCCTGTGGCTGACGCCGGATCCGAATCCTGCCCCGGCGCCGGCGCCGGCCCCGGTCCTGGCCAAGGCGGCCCAGCCCGAAGCGAAGCCGGCGCCGAAGCCGGAGCCTGCGCCAAAGCCGGTCCCGGCCAGGCCGAAGCCGGTTCCCGTGCTGCGCAAGGCCGCCGAACCCGTAGCGGTGAAACCCGTTCCGGCCCCGGCCGGCGCCGCCTGCGCGCCGCAGTCCCTGAAAGAGGTCGACGCCTGCGTCGCGCTGGGTGCGAAGAACGCCGCGCTGCACGAGCAGCTGGGCCAGATCGAGGACAAGCTGAAGGTACTGCAGGCAGCGGCGGGCACTGCGCCGGCCCCGGTCGTGCAGCCCGTGAAGGTGCACAAGCCGAAGAAGAAAAAGCCGGAACCGCCGCCGGAGCCGGGCACGCCCTGGCTGCTCGTGGGCGCCGGCGCCGGCGCGCTGGCGCTGCTCGCGGGACTGGTGCTCGTGCTGCGCCGCAGGAGGGCGGCGCAGCGCAAGGACAGTCCGCGCGTCGGCCTGGGAGCGCGCCTGAAAGCACGCCTGCAGCGTAAGCCGGCCCCGGCTGTGGCGGTCGAGCCGACCCTGGAGCGGGGCGCACACGAGTCGTCTACACAAGTCTGATTTTTCCGTTATACTGGTTTCGTGGTCGCGAGATCATGAACGGCACAGAGGCCTGGCGCAGCCACCACCGATAGCGTGGCGCGGAAAGCAGGCGGACGTTGAAGAAACGCCTGTGTCCGGAAGCAGTTCGCCTGCCAACTGCGGCAGCGGACGCCGGATGCAACCGGCAAGAGGCGACGCCAGGAGATACCTGGAGGTCGCTCTCCCCGATTCCGTGGCCGAGCCTTTCGCTCGGGCACATCGAAAAGCGCCTGCGGGCGCTTTTGTCATTTCAGGCGCCGGACAGGCTACAATCCACCTTGCATGAAAAACTGGATCAATCGCTTGTTGAGCACCCCGGAACCCCAGGCGACCACGCCCGAGGCCGACGTCGCACAGCCCGGTGCCGGCGATGGGGCCGATGCTGCGATCGACACCCTGTATTACCGCTGGCTGGCCGGACCGGCCCGCTTCGACGCGCCGCCGGACACCGAACGCCAGATCCTCGAGCAGGTGGGCATGCTGGCGCAGAATCCGGCCCTCGCGGCCGAGCTGGTGCCGCGCGTCCCGGAGCTGATCCCCAAGCTGCTGCGCAGCCTGCGCGACGACAGCGTCGGCACGGGCGAGCTGGCCGCGCAGGTGGCCGAAGACGTGGTGCTGGTGGCCGAAGTGCTGCGCGAGGCGAACAGCGCCTATTACCGGCCCGCCACCCCGATCAAGACCCTGGACGCGGCGATCATGCTGATCGGCCAGAATGGCCTGCGCATGCTGCTGGCGCGCGTCGCCTTCCGGCCACTGATCAAGCTGCACGAGGCGGGCTTCGCGCGCCGCGCCGCGCCGCTGGTGTGGAACCATTCCGAAAAATGCGCGGTGGCGGCCAGCCTGATGGCTTCCGCGCTGGCCGCCGACATCTTCGAATCCTGCCTGGCCGGGCTGATGCAGGACGTCGGGCTGGTGGTGGCCTTCCGGCTGGCCGACCGCGTCTGCCAGAACGGCAAGGTCCCGGGCTCCGAAGCCTTCGGGCTGGAACTGCTGGCGCGCAGCCGGCAGCTGTCGGCGGTGATCGCCAGGCACTGGGAGTTCCCGGACCAGGTCGCCGATGCGATCGCGCAGGCGGGCAGGGCGGACGGATCGAGCCTGGCGCAGGCGCTTGTCCAGGGCGACCGCATCGCCAAGCTGCGCCTGCTGATCGATGCCGGCCTGGTGGGCGAGGATGAGGCCCTCGTGACGGAAGGCTTGAACGGCTACCAGCGGCGCTGCCTGGGCAAGCTGAGCAAGCTGGACGAATGATCGTCCGCCAAGAAAACAGGCACCCGCAGGTGCCTTGATCTCGACAATTCTCGTTACATCAGTGTGCGCACAACGCGCGGTCCAGCTGGCCCATCCAGGGCTCGGTCACGTCGCGGATGGCGCGGTCATTGGCCATCAGCTGCTTGATCAGGTCGATCTTGCGCTGGCGCTTGGCGCCGTCCAGCGCCGGAACGCCGCCGATCGCGGCACCCGCGGCCACGCTGGCCTGCACGTTCAGCTTGTCGAAACCCGTCCAGTCGCCGGCTTCGGCGGCGCCCTTCATCTGGCCGGTGATGCCGGCGAGGTTTTCGTACATCGAGAGGACGTCGTTCGAGGTCATGTTAGCACCGAGACAAGTAACCTGGCCGGATTGCCGGGTATCTAAGGGCATTTACGGATGGGCTTTCGGGAACTTTAGGGTCTTTTGAAAAAAAATCTGAAATTTTTTCGATTGGATACAAATGTTGCCAGTCATGCATGTTCAAACTGGGTCGCATGACCCAGAATGCTTTCCGCCATTCCCCGGTTTCAGCAGTCTGGCCCCGATTTTTGCAGTCTGTCGCAATCCGGGAGCAGGCGGCGCCCGGCTTTCTTACAGTGCGTGCTGGGTTCCCACGCCGTGGTGCGCGGGAATCAACAAATAAAAACAGATTCGAGAGAGAGACTTATGAGAGACATGCCAGTCGCCCGGGCTGCCACGGCCGCAGCCGCGCTTGCGTTCGCGCTGAGCGCCGGGACCGCACAGGCCGAGGCGCCGTATTCTTTCGCGGCCACGCCGGGCAAGCTGCCAAAGGATGTGGTGCCGCTGCAGTACACGGCCCACGTCATGCCGGACGTCGCCGCGAACAGCTTCCGCGGCACCCAGACGGTCGAGATCGAAGTCTTGAAAGCGACCTCGACGATCATGCTGAACGCCGACAACCTGCAGATCGACGCCGTCAGCCTCAGCGGCAATGGACTCGCCGGCAAACTGAAACTCGAGCCCATCCTCGACAAGCAACAGCAAACCCTGCGCTTCAAGCTGGCCCAGCCGCTCGCGCCCGGTAAATACGAGCTGGCCATGGCTTTCCGCGGCCAGATCAACCGCGAAGGGCGCGGCCTGTTCTACGTGAACTACAAGGCCGGCGGCGCCGATAAAAAACTGATCGCCACCACGATGGCGCCGACCGACGCGCGCCGCATGCTCCCGACCTGGGACGAGCCGGCCTTCCGCGCCCGCTTCAAGCTGACCGTCGACGTGCCGGGCAACTTCAAGGCCTATTCCAACACCCCGGTCGAAAAGCGCGAAGAGCTCGGCGGCGGCATGCAGCGCCTCAGCTTCGGCACTACCCCGAAGATGCCGAGCTACCTGGTGGTGCTGGTGGCGGGCGAGCTCGAGCGCCTGTCCGCCAAACAGGACGGCGTGGACATCGGCATCGTCACCACCGAGGGCAAGCTCGGCTCGGCCACCTTCCCGCTGGCCGCCAGCCGCGACCTGCTGCGCTACTTCAATCACTACTTCGGCATCCGCTACCCGCTGCCCAAGCTGGACCAGATCGCGATCCCGGGCGGCTTCAACGGCGCCATGGAAAACTGGGGCGCGGTGGTCTACAACGAGCCGACCCTGCTGTACGACCCGAAGAAGAGCCCCGAACGGGTCAAGAAGTTCACCTTCAACATCAATGCCCACGAGATCGCCCACCAGTGGTTCGGCAACCTGGTGACCATGGCCTGGTGGGACAACCTGTGGCTGAACGAGGGCTTCGCCTCCTGGATGGCGGCCAAGGCCACCGACCACTTCCACCCGGAATGGCGCCCTTACCTGGAGGGCATGGCCGAGCGCGAATACGTGATGAACCTGGACGCGCGCAAGACCACCCACCCGATCCAGACCCCGATCGAGACCGAGGAACAGGCCGCCGCCGCCTTCGACGCCATCACCTACCTGAAGGGCCAGGCCTTCCTGCGCATGCTCGAGGCCTACCTGGGTGAAGACGCCTTCCGCAAGGGCATGCGCGCCTACATGGCCAGGCACCAGTATTCGAATACCACCTCGAGCGACCTGTGGGCGGCGCTGGAAAAGGCTTCCGGCAAGCCGGTCGAGAAGCTGGCGTCGGACTGGACCCTGCAGCCGGGCTTCCCCTTGATCAAGGTCGAGCAGGCCTGCGAGGACGGCAAGCGCAAGGTTACCTTGTCGCAGGAACAGTACCGCCTCGACGAGCCGCCCAAGCAGCAGCGCCTGTGGAATGTGCCGCTGCAGGTCGGCACCGTCAACGGCAGGGCCTGGTACACGCTGCTGTCCGGTCCGAGCGGCACGGTGACCCAGGCCAGCTGCGAGGGCACCCTGGTGGTCGATCCGCACAGCGTCGGCTACTTCCGTATTCAGTACGACCCGGCCAGCTTCCGTGCCCTCGCCGGGCAGGCGGCGCGCCTGCCGGACAGCACGCGCCTGAAGCTGCTGTCCGACACCTGGAGCTTCGCCTCGAACGGCCGCATGGGCCTGGACGGCTACCTGGACCTGGTGCGCAAGTACGGCGACGAGCCGCGCGTGGCGGTCTGGGATGCCATCCTGTCCAACCTGCGCACCCTCGACTCGCTGGCGCGCGGCGAACCGGAGCAAGCCCTGATCCGCCGCTTCCTGATCGGCTTCGTCCGCCCGAAGTTCGACAGGCTGGGCTGGGAAGAGAAGCCGGGCGAGACCGCCGAGGACACCCAGCTGCGCGGCATGCTGGCCACCGCGCTGGCGCGCGCCGGCGAACCGCAGGCGATCGCCGAGGGCAAGGCCCGGTTCGCGCGCTACCTCAAGGATCCGGAGTCGGTGAACCCGGGCATGATCGATTTCGTCATGAGCACCGCCGGCCGCTATGCCGACCAGGCGACCTACGACGCCCTGGCGGCGCGCACCGCGAACGCCCCGACCAGCGAGGAGCGCAACCGCTTCGGCCGCGCGCTCACCAGCGCCCAGGACCCGGCGCTGGCCGCGCGCACGCTGCAGGCGCTGCTGTCGCCCCAGACCCTGCCCGACCTGGTGCCCTACATCCTCGGCGGCGTCGCCGCCGAGCACCTCGACCAGACCTGGAACTTCGCCGTCGCCAACCGCGATGCCTTGCTCGCCAATATGGAAGCCCTGGGCCGCAACAGCATGTTCGCCGCCATCGTCGCCTCGTCCGCCAACCCGGCGCATGCGGACATGATGGAAGCCTATATGCGCAAGAACTTCGGCCCGGACGGCATTGTCGAAGCCGAACGCGTCGGGAATGGCGTGCGTATCCGCGCCGACCAGAAGGCACGCCTGTTACCGCAGGTCCGCGCCGCCCTGCAATGACAGACTCAGAATCTTTATCAAGAAGAAGGGAAGCTATGAAAACCAGCTGGACTCCGATCAAGACCGCGGTCACCCTGGCGCTGTGCGTCGCCGCATTCGGCTTTGCTCCCGCGTTTGCGGCCGGGCAGGGCGCCGGCGCCGGCGTGGCGGCAACGAAGCCCGCGGGCGCCGTCGTGCTGCCGGGCGACGATTTCTATGCCTACGCCAACGGCGAGTGGATGGCCAAGACCGAGATCCCGGCCGACCGCGGCTCCTGGGGTTCGATGTACGCGCTGGCCGAAGAGACCAATGCCCGCATCGTCAAGCTGATCGAAGAAGCGGCGTCGAACAAGTCCGCCAGCGCCGAAGCGCGCAAGGCGGCCGACTTCTACACCGCCTGGATGAACGAGGCGGCGATCGAGTCCGCCGGCCTGGCTTCGCTCAAGCCGCGCCTGGCGAAGATCGAAGCGATCAAGGACCGCGCCGCGCTCTCGCGCGTGCTGGGCGAATTCCTGCGCGCCGACGTCGACCCGCTGAACGCCACCAACTTCAACACCCCGAACCTGTTCGGCGTGTGGTTCAACCAGGGTTTGACCGATCCCTCGCGCAACGTCCCTTACCTGCTGCAGGGCGGCATCGGCCTGCCGGACCGCGCCTACTACCTCGACAACAGCCCGAAGATGGCTGAGCTGCGCAGCAAGTACCAGCAGTACATTGCCGCGATGCTCAAGCTGGCCGGCTATAACAACGTCGAGGCGCGCGCCACCAAAATCTTCGCGCTGGAATCGGAACTGGCCGAGAGCCACGCTTCGCGCGAAGAGTCGGCCGACATCCTGAAGGCCAACAATACCTGGACGATGAAGGACTTCGCCGCCAAGGCCCCGGGCATGGACTGGAAGGCCTTCATGCAGGGCGCGCGCCTCGGCGGCCAGGACCGCTTCATCGCCTACCATCCCGGTGCGCTCAAGGGCGCGGCCGAGCAGGTGGCGGCCACCGAGCTGGCGACCTGGAAGGATTACCTGGCCTTCCACAGCCTGAACCAGTTCGCCAGCACCCTGCCGAAGGCCTACGCGGACCTGCGCTTCGAGTTCTACGGCAAGGGCCTGACCGGCTCGCCGCAGCAGTCGCCGCGCTGGAAGCGGGCGCTGTCGGCCACCAATTCCGCGATGGACGATGCGGTCGGCAAGATGTACGTCGCCAAATACTTCCCGGCCGAGGACAAGGCGCGCATCCAGAAGATGGTCGCCGACATCAAGACCGCCTTCGAGCGCCGCATCGACAAGCTCGACTGGATGGCGCCGTCGACCCGCGCCCAGGCCAAGGAAAAAGTGCGCACCATGTACGTGGGCGTCGGCTATCCGGATGCCTGGAAGTCGTACGCGGGCCTGCAGGTCTCGCCGACGGACGCGCTCGGCAACGTGATGCGCGCCCAGGAATTCCACTACGCCCAGCAGCTCGCCAAGCTCAAGCAGAAGCCGTCGAAGACCGAATGGCATATGCCGCCGCAGCTGGTGAATGCCGTCAACCTGCCGCTGCAGAACGCCCTGAACTTCCCGGCCGCGATCCTGCAGCCGCCGTTCTATGACCCGAAGGCGTCGGATGCGCACAACTACGGCGCGATCGGCTCGGTGATCGGCCACGAGATCAGCCACAGCTTCGACGACATGGGCGCCCAGTTCGACGCCCAGGGCCGCCTGCGCGACTGGTGGACCAAGGAAGACCTGGCCCATTTCAAGAAGGCCTCGCAGAAGCTGGTGGAACAGTACAACGCCTACAAGCCTTTCGAGGACCTGGCCCTCAATGGCCAGCTGACGCTGAGCGAGAACCTGTCCGACCTGGCCGGCCTGGCCGCCGCCTACGACGCCTTCAAGGTCTCGCCGAAGGGCAAGGGCAGCGGCGTGGACGCCGACCGCGAGTTCTTCTCCGGCTTCGCGCAGAGCTGGCGCACCAAGATGCGCGAGGCCTCGATGCGCCGCGTGGTGCTGACCGACGGCCACTCGCCGGGCCAGTACCGCACCTACACCGTGCGCAACCTGGACGCCTGGTACAAGGCCTTCGACGTGCAGCCGGGGCAGAAGCTGTACCTGGCGCCGGAGGAGCGCGTGCGCGTCTGGTAACAGGACAGGGGGGAGCGGGCCGGCAGGGCTCGCTCCCCTCCGCCGCGCTTGCGCCATAATGGGAGCATGAACGCCGACGACATCTCCCACCGCACCCTGGCTCATTACGAGCACAACGCCGAGGCCTTCTTCGCCGGCACCATCGACCACGACGTCAGCCAGAACATCGACGCCTTGCTCGGCGCCATCGAGGCCGCGGCGCCCTGGACCATCCTCGACCTCGGCTGCGGCCCCGGCCGCGACCTCAAGACTTTCACCAAACTCGGCCACAAGGCCATCGGTCTCGACGGCGGCGCCCGCTTCGCCGAGATGGCGCGCGCCTACAGCGGCTGCGAAGTCTGGCAGCAAGACTTCTTGCACCTCGCGCTACCGCCGGCCATGTTCGACGGCATCTTTGCCAATGCCTCGCTGTTCCACGTACCCAGCGCCGAGCTTCCCGGCGTGCTGTCCCGGCTCTTCGATACCTTGAAGCCCGGCGGCGTCCTGTTCAGCTCCAATCCGCGCGGCGACAACCGCGAAGGCTGGAACGGCCCGCGCTACGGCAGCTACCACGATTACCCGGCCTGGGAGCGCTACCTGACGACGGCCGGCTTTGCTCCACTGCATCACTACTACCGTCCGCCCGGCATACCGCGCGAACAGCAGCCCTGGCTGGCCAGCGTCTGGCGCAAGCCCAAGGGTTAGTTGGCGAACAGAGCGACCCGTTAATCGCGCCTATGGTGGGACCTCGCTTCACAAACACAAGAGGTGACTGAAATGAACAAGGACCAAATCAAGGGCAAGGCCAAGAATGTCGGCGGCAAGATCCAGGAGAAAGTCGGCGAAGCCGTCGGCAACCGCCAGGCCCAGCGTGAGGGCGTTTCCAATCAAGCCGAAGGCAAGGTGCAGGAGAAGGTCGGCGACGTGAAGGACATCGTCAAGGGCAATCGCTAAGCTTTTTTTGCCATAAGGTCAAAGCCGCGCATTGCGCGGCTTTGTCGTATTCAGCTTCGCCCGTGTGCCGGCCGGTCGCCCAGCACATCTTCGACGTAGAGCATCTTGACCAGCACCGCCAGCCCGGCCGCCAGCGGCGTCGCCAGCGCCACGCCGGCAAAGCCGAACAGAGTGCCGAAAATCAATTGCATCACGACGACCAGCGCCGGCGGCAGGTCCACCGCCCGCGCTTCGATCAAGGGTTGCAGCACATAGCCTTCGACCAGCTGGATGCCGACGAACAGCAGCACGGTGTACAGGGCCAGGTCCGGACTGATCGACAGCGCCAGCAGCACCGCCGGCACGCCGGCCATGATCGGGCCAAGGTAGGGGATGAAGTCGAGCAGGCCGGCGATGATGCCCAGGATCAGCGCCAGCGGCACGCCCAGCATGCTCAGACCGATCGAGGTGGCGACGCCGACGATCAGCATCGACGCGGCCTTGCCCAGCAGCCAACTTGCCAGGGTATGCCCGAGTTCCTGCTGCACTTCGCGCGCGCGCGGGCGCTTGCTTTGCGGAACCAGGCGGATGGCACCATTGGTATAGAGCTGAGGCGAGGCGGCAAAGTAGATGCCGACAAAGATGATGATGATCACATTGCCGATGGCGCCCAGCACACCGCCGAAGAACAGCCCGGCGTTCGGCACCATATTGCCCATCTGCTTGACGATCTGCTCGGGTGGCGGCATTTCGGAAGCGATGCGCTTGAGCAAGGGGTGCTGTTGAACCTCGCCCTGCAGCCGCTCGACGGCGGCCGGGATTTCCTTGGCCAGCTTGCTGGACTGCTCGGCAATCTGCGGCGCCATGGCCCAGCCGCCGAGGCCGATGATGGCGGCCAGCAAGAGCACGACGATGCCCAGCGCGAGCTTGCGCTTCATGTGGAAGCGGCGCGCCAGGATCTCGCTCAGCTTGTAGAGCAGGATGGCGCACAGGATGCAGGCGAAGACCAGCAGCAGGGCGTCGGCGGCCAGGACGATGGCCGCCGCCAGCGCCACGAAGAGGATGGCGAGGCCGTTGATCAGGCTGACGCGCTTGGCGAGGCGGCGCTGGGCTTGTGGCGGGTCGGAAGCATGTTCTTGATCTTGTTCGGTCATGGCAATTCCCCGGTGGGCGGCGCGGCCGCGTTGACAAAAGATTAGCATTCACCGCGGCAAAACGTCGCGCGCCAGCTATTGTCGTGCTGTGTGCGTACCCGAACAGAGGTGGCGGAAGGGGAAGCGTAATCTGTGTTTCATGCATGGCCATCCGGACATGTTTTCTTAAAGGAGAAGACCATGAACAAGGACCAAGTCAAAGGCACGCTCAAGGACATCGGCGGCAAGATTCAGGAAGAATTTGGCGACGCGATCGACAGCCCGGAGCAGGAAGCCAAGGGCCTGAAGAACCAGGTAGAAGGCAAGACCCAGAAGAAGCTGGGTGACGTGCGCGAAGCACTGGATGATGCAACTGACGCGAACCTGAATCGTCGTCCGCACTGATCGCACAGCGTGCAAATGGAACAGCCGCCCGAGGGCGGCTGTTTGCTTTGGTGAAACCAGCGCTTACTTCGCCGCCGTCCCGCCCAGGTTCTTCTTGAAGAAGGCCTCGATCA
The DNA here is from genome assembly GCF_059685865.1 of Telluria sp. ZB4P36. Taxonomy (NCBI): domain Bacteria; kingdom Pseudomonadati; phylum Pseudomonadota; class Betaproteobacteria; order Burkholderiales; family Oxalobacteraceae; genus Telluria; species Telluria sp. ZB4P36. The sequence goes on along the minus strand of NZ_JCASIE010000014.1, from coordinate 61,468 downwards.
TCCCATACACGTGACGCTGGTTGACCTTGCCCGAAATGCCGTGCTTGGCGCCCGGATAGGTCATCAGTTCGAACTGCACGTTGCGCTTCACCAGCTCGTCGATCAGGCGGGTGGTGTTGGTGAACAGCACGTTGTCGTCAGCCATGCCGTGGATCAGCAGCAGCGGCGACTTCATGCCGTCCAGGTGGGCGAACACGCCGCTGCGCTTGTAGGCTTCCGGATCCGACTTCGGCGTGCCGCCGACGTAGCGCTCGGTGTAGTGGGTGTCGTACAGCGCCCAGTCGGTCACCGGCGCCACCGACACCCCCATCGCGATCTTGTCCGACGCTGCCGCCAGCAGGCGCAGGGTCATGTAGCCGCCATAGCTCCAGCCGAACACGCCGATGCGCTTCGGATCGACGAAGCTCTGCTGTGCCAGCCAGTCGACGCCGGCCACCTGGTCTTCCACTTCGACCTTGCCGAGGTTGTTGTAGAGGGCGTCGGTGAAGGCGCGCTCGCGGCGGCCCGAGCCGCGGTTATCCAGGCGGAACACCACGAAGCCCTGCTGCGCCATGTACTGGTCAAAATAATTGCCCCAGGCGCGGGTCACGCGCTGCGAGTGCGGGCCGCCGTAGGTGAACAGGAATACCGGATAGCGCTTCTTCGGATCGAAGTTGGCGGGCTTGATGATCGAGTAATGCAGGGTCTGGCCATCCTTGGCCTTCATCGTGCCGTACTCGGTCGGCAGGTGGTCGGCGATGTGCTTGGCGTAGGGGTGGTTCGCGTTCAGCTCGTTCTTCTCGAGCCATTCCACCATCGAACCGTCGGCGCGGCGGATCGACACCTGCGGCGGGGTGGTCGGGTTCGAGTAGGTGTCGACGAAGATCTTGCCGTTGTTTGCGAAGGCAGCCTCATGCCAGCCGTCGCCGGCGGTGATGCGGTCCGGCTTGCCGGCATTGCTGCCGTCCAGCTTCAGCGCATAGGTCTGCTTGTCGATCATGGCGTCCTTGCCCGACGAGATATAGACCTTGCCGCCGGCCTCGTCGACCGCCAGGATATTGTCCACGCCCCATTCGCCTTTCGACAGCGGGTACTGCAGCTTGCCGTCCAGGCCGTACACGTAGAGGTGCTTGCGGCCGCTGCGCTCGGAAGCCCAGATGAAGGCCTTCTTGCTCTTCAGGAAGCGCAGGTCGTTGTGGATCTCGACCCAGGTCTTCGAGGTTTCGCTGAGCACCGGGCGCTGGGCCAGGGTGTCGACGTCCACGGCCACCAGGTCGAGGCGCTTCTGGTCGCGCGTCTGGCGCTGGTAGACCAGGGTCTTGGCGTCGGCGCTGAAGTCGGCGCGCACCAGGTAAATGTCCTTCTCGGCACCGAGGTCGACCTTGCGCTGCTGGCCGGTGGCCGGGTTGACGATCATCAGCTCGATCAGCACGTTCGGATCGCCGGCGGCAGGGTAGTGCTGGTCGATCACTTCGGTGCGGTCGGCGAAGATCTCGAAGCGGCGCGCCACCGGCACCGGCTTTTCGTCATAGCGGCGGTAGGCGATCGCGGAGTCGTCCGGCGCCCAGTAGTAGCCGGTGTGCTGGTCCATCTCTTCCTGCGCGACGAATTCCGCCTCGCCGTTGTGGATGGTGCCCTTGCCGTCAGTGGTCAGCTGGCGCTCGGCGCCGGTCTGCAGGTCGATCACGACCAGGTTCTGGTCGCGTACGAAGGACACGTAGCGGCCCTTCGGCGAAATCTTCGGATCGGTGACATTGCCCGAGGCGACCTTGCGCGGTGCGTCAGGCTTGGCGGCGTCGACCAGGAACAGGTCGCCGCCGATCGGCACCAGCAGCTGCTTGCCGTCCGGCGACCAGTAATAAGTGATGATGCCCGACAGGCCGGCGGTACGGGCACGCTCGCGGCGCGCCTTTTCCTCGAGCGACAGCTCTTCGTTCGGCACCAGGCGCTTGGAATCGACCAGGCGCTGGGTGCTCTTGGTCTTCATGTTGTATTCCCACAGGTCCTGCTGGTACTGGTTGTCGGCACGGCCGCGCAGGAAGGTCACGCGTTCGCCGTCCGGCGATACGCGCAGGGTCTTCACGCTGGCGCCGGCCAGGGCCGGATCGCCGTAGATACGGTCCAGCGTCAGGCGTTCGGCCGAAGCGGGAGCGGCCGCGAGAGCGGCCATAAGGAGCAGGAGAGGGCGCATGTAATGTCTCTGGTGTAAGTTAATTTGCGACAACGGCGGAACGATACCAGAGTCGGCCCTGAAAAGCTGTAATTACGCGGCAGCGCGGATGCGCTGGCGTGCCAGCTTCTCGAAGGACCAGGTCAGCAGCACCGCCGCCACCGTCAGGGCCACGACCAGGCCGATCCAGAAGCCGGTGGTCGACATCGGCGCGGCTGGCGTCCACGGGAACCACTGCGGCGCCAGTCCCAGGATGCAGCCGAGCGGCAGCGAGACGCCCCAGAAGGCCACCAGCTGGATGATCATCGGCGGGCGCGTCACCTGGTAACCGCGGATCGCCGAGGCGGTCGCCACCTGGGTGGCATCGGACAGCTGGAACAGCGCCGCGAACAGCAGCAGGTGGGCGCAGGCGGCCTGCACCGCCGGATCGGAGGTGTAGGCGGCCGCGATCTCCCAGCGGAAGACGGCGATGAACAGCGCCGACAGCGCCCCGAACACGACCGACATGCCGACGCCGACCCAGCCGACGAAGCGGGCGCGTTCCGGGTTGCCTTCGCCCATGGCCTGGCCGACCCGGGTCATCATGCCGATCGAGAAGCTGAGCGGCACCATGAACACCAGCGAAGCGAAATTCAGCGCGACCTGGTGCGAGGAGACCGCCACCACGCCGAAGCGCGCCACCAGCAGGCTGATCAGGCCAAAGGCGCTGACCTCGGCGAAATATGTGACGCCGATCGGCAGGCCGAGGCGCAACATCGTGCCGATCTCTTTCCAGTCCGGCCCTTCCCAGCCGGTGAAGGGATAGGTCAGACGGTAGGCCGGCGAATACTTGATCCAGAAAATCATGGCGCCCAGCATCAGCCACATGCCGATCGCGGTCGACACCGCGCAGCCGACCGCGCCCAGCTGGGGGAAGCCCCAGTTGCCGTACACCAGCAACCAGTTCGACAGCACATTGAACAGCAGCCCGAGAATGGCGATCCACATGATCGGCTTGGTCTGGTTGATGCTGGTGGTATAGCCATACAGGGCGCGGTAGCAGGCGAAGGCCGGCATGCCGACGCTGATCACGTGCAGGAACAGCGCGGCGCGGTCGGCCACGTGCTGGTCCAGCCCGACGTGATCGAACAGCAGGGTGCACAGGTTGGCGAACAGCATGGCGACCAGGCCCACCAGCAGGCCCTTCCACAGCGACTGGCGCACCGAGTGCGGGATCTGGTCGTAGCGCGCGGCGCCGATCTCGTGGGCGACGACAGTATTGATCGCCATCATCGTGCCCATCACGGTGACCAGCACGATCGACCACACCGAGGTGCCGAGCGACACCGCGGCCAGTTCCTCGGCGCTGACGTGGCCGGTCATGGCGACGTCGGCCACGCCCATGCCCACGGTGGCCAGCTGGCCGACCAGCATCGGCCAGGACAGGCGCCACAACGTGGCGATCTCGGTGCGCACGGGCGAAGCGGTGCCGGAAGGGGCGGAAACGGTGGCGGTCATGGCGGGCTGTGGCAGTGCTCAAAAGCCCTCCATTTTACTGACGAAGCGGCAAGTCCGCCGCATATTGACTAGTCACAAAGTCACCTGAGCAAAACTGCACGACCTTTAATGCTTGCGAGAGGAGAGCGCGATGGAAGAGCTGTTGCCTTACTACGAGCGTGAACTGGTCTACCTCAACACGGTGGGGCGCGAGCTGGCGCACCAGTATCCGCGCCTGGCGAGCGAACTGGGCCTTGGCGCCGAAGGCCTCGAGGACCCGCACATCCGCCGCCTGATCCAGGCCTGCGCGCTGCTGAATGCGCGCACGGCGCGCAAGCTCGACGACGACTACCCGGAATTCACCGAAGCCCTGCTCGGCAGCCTCTATCCCTATTTTCTGGAGGGTATTCCCTCCTGCTCGATCGCCCGCATCGGCAGCGAAACCGGCGCGCAGGCGACGGGCAAGCTCGAGCGGGTAGAGACGGTGCCGCGCGGCACCGAGATGAGCGCGCTGCACGGCAAGGGCACGGTCTGCCGCTTCCGCACCGCCAGCCCCCTGGCCCTGGCGCCGGTCGGTGTCGCCCGCGCGCGCTACGAACCGGTGGTGCATGCGCCGGCGCACGTGCGCCTGCCGGCGCGCGCGACCGGGCAGATGGCGATCACGATCGACAGCGCAGCGCCGGTGCGCCTGCTGCGCCAGCTCGGGATGCCGTGCCTGCGCCTCTACGTCGATGCCGACCCGCTGCTGGCGGCGGCCCTGATCGACACCCTGTTCATGCGGATCGGCGCCAGCTACCTGGAGATCGGCGACGGCGGCCCGTGGCGCCAGCTCGAGCGCATGCCGCTGGCCCTGGGCGGCTTCGGCGACGAGGATGCGCTGGTGCCGCTGCGCCCGAGCGAGCATGGCGCCTACCGGCTGCTGAGCGAGTACTTCGCCTTCCCCGAAAAATTCCACTTCATCGACATCGATCTGGGCAAGCTGGCGCCGATGCTGCCGGCGGCGGCGCACCGCTTTACCCTGCACCTGATCGTGAACGGCCTGCACGGCGACAGCGGGGCCGCACGCCTGCTGGGCACCCTGGGCGCCTCGCACCTGCTGCCCGGCTGCGTGCCGGTGGTCAACCTGTTCCACCAGGCCGCCATGCCGGTGCGGATCACCCACCGCACCGCCATGTACGACGTGCTGCCGGGCCGGCATGAGGAAGACGTCGAGGTCTACAGCATCGACCGGGTCGATGTGCTGCGCACGGCCGAGGGCAGGGTGCAGTCGATCGCCTACCGGCCGTATTACGGACTGCGCCATGGCGAAGGCGGCGAGCTGCGCGAGCGCTACTGGTTCGCGCGCCGCGACGACCGCGGCGTGCACCGCCAGCGCATGAAGATCGGCTTCACGGATGCCGGTTTTTCGCTGGCGCCGGACGAGCAGTGCGTGGCCTCGATCGACCTGACCTGCACCAACGGCGCGCATGCGGCCAGCACCGGCTTCGGCGCACCGGGCGGCGACCTGAGCAGCGAAACCACCACCGGCGGCCTGCCGATCCACCTGCTGCGCCGGCCGACGCTGCCGCACCGCTTTCCTTCCTCCGGCGGCGCGCACTGGCGGCTGGTGGCCCAGCTCGCGCTCAACCATCGCTCGCTGGGCGACCTCGACGCCTTCCGCGAAGTCCTGACCCTGTACGACGTGTCGCGCTCGGCGGCGACCCAGCGCCAGATCGCCGGCATCACCGCGATGGAGACGCTGCCGTCCACGGCCTGGATGCGCAACGGGATCGGCGCCACGCTGGTGCACGGCCTTGAGCTGCGCATGACCGTGGACGAGGAGGCGTTCGCGGGGAGCAGCCTGGTCGTGTTCGCGGAAGTGGTGAACCGCTTCTTCGGCCTCTACGTGCACGTCAACAGCTTCACGCGGCTGGTGCTGCGCTCGGCGCAGACCGACCGGGAACTCCTGCGCTGCGAGCCGCGCAACGGCCAGCTGACGCTGGTGTGAAGGCGTGATCGACCACCTCCTGGCCGAGCCCTGGCGCTACGAGCTGTTCCAGGCCATCCGCCTGCTGTCGCGCTGGCTGCGCCGCTGCGGCCTGGAGCCGGAATCCGCGATCCGCTTCGAGAACAGCCTGTCGCTGGCCTTCCCGGCGAGCGACATCGATGCGCTGCAGCTGGAGCAGGACCCTGGAGGCGACGGCGGCATGCGCCTGCGGGTGCGCACGGCGGTGATGGGCCTGCTCGGCGTGAACGGCGCGCTGCCCCTGCATTACACGGAGCGCATCGCCGCCTGGGAACACGCGACGCGCGACGAAGGGCCGCGCGCCTTCTACGATGCCTTCTCCAGCCGCCAGCTGGCGCTGTTCTACCGGGCCTGGCGCAAGTACCGGGTGCGCGGCGGCCCGGATGAACACAAGCGCGACCGCTTCCTTGCCCAGCTCGCCGCGCTGGGCGGGGCGGGGTGGCAAACTCCGGCGCAGGGGCAGCTTGAGGCCGGCCTCGCTTTCGAGAGCCTGGCCTATTTTGCAGCCCAACTGCGCAGCCGGGTGGTGCCGGCCGGCCTGATCGCGGGCGTGCTCGGCGAATACCTGCAGGTGCCGGTGGCGGTCGAGCAGTTCGCCGGCCGCTGGGACGCGCTCGGCCACGGCGACCGCAGCCGGCTGGGCGAGAACAACTGCGACATCGGCCGCGGCGCGACCCTGGGCGAGCGCCTGCCGCGGCCGGAACTCGGCATCCGCATCCGCGTGGGGCCGGTATCGGCCCGGATATTCGAGCGCTTCCTGCCGGGAGCGCGCGGCGCGCGCGCGCTGGCGGCGCTGCTGGACCGCTTCGCGATCGAAGTGCCGCACCGCGAGCTGCAGGTGATCCTGCGTGGCGACGAGGTCGACGGGGCCAGCCTGGACGGCAGCATCCGGCTCGGGCTGGATGGTTTCCTGTGCACCCGCCCGGACCGGCGCGACCGGGACGACGTCTGCTACCTGCTCGCCTAGTCCTTCATCCGCGCGACGCCTGCAGGATGGGCGTCCTACAATCGTTCCCGAGAACCGGATGAACCAGACAGGAGGGCATATGGGCGAAGAAGCCAATCTCGTGAGCGAACAGGACGTGCAGGGCAAGCGCGTGGCGGTCTTGATGACCGATGGCGTCGAACAGGTCGAATACACCGGGCCGCGCAGTTTCCTGGAGGGGAAGGGCGTGCGCGTGACCCTCGTGTCCCCCAAGGGCGCGGGCGAGGAAGTGCAGGGCATGAACCACGACCAGCCCGGGGACAAGTTCAAGGTGGAACTGAGCCTGTCGCAGGCGAAGGAAGCCGACTTCGATGCGCTGCTGCTGCCGGGCGGCGAGGAAAATCCGAGAAAGCTGCGCCAGATTCCGGAAGCCATCGCCTTCATCAAGGCCTTCGATGATGCCGACAAGCCGATCGCGGCGATCTGCCACGGACCGTGGCCGCTGATCGAGGCGGGCATTGCCGAGTCGAAGCACCTGACCAGCTACCCGGCGATCCAGGACGACCTGAAGGCCGCGGGCGCGGAGTGGACCGATGACGAGGTGGTGGTGGACGGCAAGCTGATCACGAGCCGCAAGCCCGACGACATTCCGGCCTTCAACGACGCGCTGATGAAGGAGTTGATGGTGATCCAGCAGGCGGGGGCGGATCCGGGGCCGACCTCCTAAAACGGCAGCAGCATGGCCGGGCGGCGGCTGGCGCCGTGCGCCAGCGTCGGGTAGGTCCGGGCCGGCGGCAGCGCCCGCAGCCGGTACACGACCGCCAGGTTCGCCTGCGGCGCCAGCACCGGTACCAGGCGCGTGGCCGGACCGCTCATGAGCGCCGCCACCCCGGGCCCGTGCCCGGCCACCGTGCTGTCGCCATGCACGACGATGCCGATCGTGATCCAGCCGGGCTGGTAGCTGGGGCCGAAGCGCCCGTCGCCGTCCACGATGGCGACCAGGTCGCCGAAGCGCAGGCTTCCGAGGCGGAAGCGGCGCACGGTGTCCGGGTCGGACAGCTGGATGTCGCAGTCGCCGCGCCAGCCGGTGTTCTTGCCCAGTCCCGAGCCCATCAGCGTCGCCGGCACCAGGTGCGTGACCGGCACGCGCAGCGCGCCGCCCCGTTCGTCGAGGCCCCAGCGGCGCAGCAGTCCGGGCGCGCAGTTGAGCACCGTGATGTCCGGGTAATCCAGCAGGCGCAGGCCCAGCCCGATGCTGTAGATCTGGATGCGGTCGCCGATGCACAGGCGGCGCAGCACGCCGGGGACGAAGTCGACCAGCACGTCGTTGATGCCGCCGTGCTTGCCGGTGACGCGGCCGAGCTTGCCGATGCAGGGGCCGCTGATCACGCGCGCCACATTGCCGACGCAGGCGTATTGCACCATGGCCGCATTGGGGCCGTCGCGCGGGCCGACCACCTCGCGCCCGTTGTTGTGGAGCGAGACGCCGGGTTCGACGTGGTCGGCGGCCAGCCCCACGCAACGGTCGCCGATACGCTGGTTGAGGGCGATGCCGCCGGTGCCCGGCAGCACCCGTGGAATGCCGTCATAGCCGATGCGGTAGGGATTCTCCCGGCCGATCGGGTGCGACACCTGCCCGGACACGCTGACCATGACCAGGTCGGGCAGGTTGATGCGCGGTCCGCCCCGCCAGTCGGGGGCGGGCGCCGCCAGCGGCGATCTCATGCCGTCAGACCGCCATCGCCGGCACCCCGATCGTGCGCCGCAAGGTCGGGGTCACGCCCTGGAAGCCGCGTCCCTCGGGCGTGGTCCGGTAGGCGGCGATCCAGGCCTCGGCATGGGCGCCCATCGGCCGCACCACCGACTGGAACAGGATCGGATCGGTGGCCGTCTTGAAGTCGTTGTCGGCGATGAACTGCAGGATGCGGCGCCCGCTTTCCGCCATCTTGGCGCGCTGCGAGGGTTCCGCGATGCCGCCGAGATAGCGCTGCGACACCGCCTCGATCACGTCCCACTTGCTGTTGGCGTCGAAGGACTTCTTGATGTCCGGCGTATCCAGCACCGCCAGCACGGTGCGCAGGTAGTGCCCGGTTTCCATGGCGAGCGAAAAGATGTTGCCGTAGGTACTGCGGTCGAGCGCATAGCGCAGGTCGAGCCCGAGGCGCTGCACCGTGGCGACGCTGCCGAAGGGCCGCTGGTCGATCAGCTGGCCGCCCCGGATCACTTCGCCGATCATCAGGTCGCGGAAGTACTGGGCCAGGGCCACCATGAAGCCGACCAGCTGCCGGTGGAAGCCGCGGTTGACGACGGCACCCGCCGGGGCCGGATAGCTGCCGTAGTTGAAGGCGCGGCGGTAGGCCAGCATGCGGTCGCGCGCCTTGTAGCGCAGCGGCTGCCATTTCTCGAGCAGGTAGAGCCCGCGTGCTCCCGGCCCGCGCTGGATGCGCATTTTGCCCATATGGAACAGGCGCAGCAGCACGTCGACGACCTGGAACACCTTCATCCGTTCGTGCTGGTAAATGAAGTAGAGTCCGGCCGCGGCATGCAACTGGGCCGGCACGGAGGTGTCGTCGAAGTCGGCCTGGATATGGGGGTAGGCGACGCTGTCGAAGTCCAGCGGGCCCTTGCCGCCGAATCCGACCATGTCGAGGAAGGCGTCGCCCGAACCGCTGCCGTCGGCCGCTTTGCCGACCAGCTCGCCAAAGCGGTCTTCGAACTGCTGCTCGAATTGCTGGCGCTGTTCGGGCGGCAGCGATCCCAGCTGGTCCTGCAGGAAGGTGTCCCACAGGCGCTGGATGGTTTCGGTTGTCTTGAACGTCATGGCCTGCTCCTGTGCTGTTTATTCCTTCTTCGACCGGCCGGCTGCCGCTGGCGGTTTGGGAACCGGGCCCGCGTCTTCCGGCATGCCGCCCAGCTGGGGCGGCGTTTCGCCGCCGGGGGCCGGGGCCGGGGGAGGATGGTCGTCGCCGAGCCTGCTGAGGTAGCCCAGGTTGACTGCCCAGTGGTTCGGCATCCGCACTTCCTCGCTGGTGTGGGCGTCCGGGTCGATCCCCAGCACCATGTCCGCCACCCTCGAGACCAGGCGCACGAAGCTGCGCGATCCCACCAGCGCGTCCAGGTTGCGGCGCGTGCCGGCCCCCATCGCCATGGTCCTCACCACGTCGATCCACTTGGCATCGAAATCGCTCTGCGCGAACAGTTCGCCATGCAGCAGCATCCTGGTGTCGGGGTCGGACAGGTCGATCCGCGAGCCCGCTTCCCAACTGCCGGCAGGCGCGGGCTGGCCTGCTGCGGCGCCGTCTTCCGTCGGCCGCGGATAGAGCAGCTCGAGGGTCTGGTCGAAATAGCCGGTGCCGGCGTTGAAGTCGCCCAGGCACAATGCGAAATACGAGCGCGTTCCCTGGTCGTCCGGCACGTCGTCGGCGAACACGCTGCGGGTGGCCTGGGCCAGCTTGCCCAGCATGCTGCCGGCGGGGACGCCGTCCCGCGAGGCCAGGTAGGTCAGGATGCCCACCGGGAAGCCGTAGGCGGCCGCGCGGATCTCGGCATTGCCGAGGTCCCGGGTGCCCATCGCATACAGGTCGATGGCCCGGTCGATCGCGAAGATCAGGTAATCGATGGCGATCTTGGCCCGCGCCGCCTCGGGATGGTATTCGATGGGCAGGAAGGCATCGGCGTCGTCGGCGATCGCGCCGCGCAGTTCCGTCAGCCGCAGCAGGCGCCGGTCGGCGCTCGCCAGCCCGGTATTCCCGTACAGGCCGTACAGCAGGACCGGCGGCCGCGCAATGCCGAGCAGGCGGAAGCCGCCCGATCCTTCGAAGGCATCCGCGAACAGCAGCAGGGCTTCGAGGAAGGCGCCCAGCGCGGGCAGGGGCGGGTCGCCGTTCCCCATCCGGTTCGCCACGGTGACCAGGCGCCGGAAGCGCGACAGGTCCATGAAGGCGGTCGCCCCCAGCGAGCGCAGGCCGCGCACCGAGCCGTCGGCGCCGAGCTGGATCAGGCGGTCCATCACGCGCGCCAGCTCGCTCTCGACCAGCAGCGCGCGCAGGTCTTCGTGCTTGTCTTCCTCGAGCTTGCGGTACAGCTCATGGTAGGCCTTGAGGCCGTAGGCGTACTCGCTTTGGCCGTAGGATTCCTGGGCAGCCCCGCTCAGGTTGCGCAGCGCGTAGAGCACCGCGGCGCGCCGGCTTTGCAGTTCGCTGTAGGGCGCGCGCAGCAGGTAGCGGCCGCCGTTGAAGCCGACGTTGCCGAGGGCTTCGCCCATCAGCACCAGCAGCACGCTGGCTACCTCGTCCAGGCTCTGGGCGAGCTTGCGGTACAGCTGGCCGACCGAGGGCGTGAGGGTGCCGATCAGGCGCGCCAGGCGCGCGTATTCGCCGAGCTGGCGGCGCACCGCCAGGGCCTGGTCGCGCTGGTAGGGGTCGAGCGACAGGCCGGCCGCGGCGATCCCTTGCCCGATGTGGGCACGCAGGGCCTCGGCCCAGGCCTCCAGCTCCGGCGAGATGTCCTTCAGGAGGTTATTCGTCAGCAGCTCCTGGAAATCGCGCTCGACGTCCGCCGTGGCCTGCTGCAGTTCGATGCTGGACGAGGCGGAGCGTCCGTCCGGCGCCGGCTGCGGCGCCGCGGCGGGCAGGGAGGGCAGGCCGAGTGCTTCCTGGGCCATGGCGCGGGCCCGCGGATCGCTCTGGTAGCGGTTCATCAGCGCATCGGCGATCTGGCGCGGATCGTTGGGATCGCCGACCTTCAGTTCACGGCGGATCAGGTTGTCCAGCGCGATGCGCTGGGCGCCGCCGGGTAGGGCGCCGGCCTGCTGCGGTAAAGATGGATTGGTCATGGTTGCCTCGTGTGGGGTGGTCATCGGTTGCGGCTCATGCAGCCAATGCCAGCCGCGGACCGATGGTCCGCGGCGACGGTGGGGCGCCGGCGTTGAGCAGGCCGATGACCTGCTGCGACAGCTGGTTGGGCGGCATGCGCCCGTTGGCCAGCGCATAGGCGGCCGCGCTGACCAGGAAGCGCGGCGCCAGCTGCACCTGCGCCGGCCGCCCCTGCATCAGCAGGCGCGCGCCCTGCAGGATCGCCGCCTGCTCGTCGCGGCCGAAGCGGATGATGTCCACCAGCGCGCGCTGGGCCAGGTTGCGGCGGGTCTGGAAGGCGACCTCGTCGACCACCTGCGGGATCAGGGAGCCGGCGCTGTGCAGCAGGACCGCCGGCAGCCGCGGCGTGCGCGCCGGATCGTAGAGCGTGCGCCACACCTGCGTCATGCGCGCGGCGTCGCGGCCGAAGCCGAGCCGGCGCAGCATCTCGGCCAGGATCAGCACGCGCAGGTAGGCGGTCGGATGCGCGCCGCCCGGGCGATAGGTCAGCACCCGCGGTGCGGGATTGGCGAGGAATTCGGCCATGCCCCAGGCCGCGGCGGGGCCGCCCAGCAGCACCGCCGCCAGGTCGGCAAAGATCTCCTTGTGCCAGCGGCCGTAGATCGTGGCCAGCAGGCGCTGGCGCGACGCGCCGAGCACGCGGCGCAGCACGCCCTCGCGGTTTTCCTGCCAGACGCCGAGATCGGCCTGCAGGTTGTGCGCCACTTCGTGCAGGAAGACCGCCTGCCATGGGTGCTCGCGGTCCCAGGGAATCCGGATCAGGGGGAAGGGATTGGGCTCGCCGAGCAGCCGGTTGAGGGTGACGCCGCGCCGCATGGTGGCGGGGGAGAAGCCGTGTTCCATGTAGCACAGCGGCTTGAGTACCGGCGCGCCGAGTATCCGCGGGGCGGCCTGCCGGACGGCCGTATAGCAATCGATCGCGATCGCGTCATGGGCGGCCAGCGCCGGCGCGAAACTGGTGCCGCGCTGGGCGAAGACTTCGAAGAACAGCCCGTAGGCGCGCCGGGCACGGTCAAGCTCGCGCTCGACCAGCGCGGCGTCGACCAGGATCTGCGCCGCCGGCATGTCGCGCCAGCGTGCCGCCAGGTAGGCATAGCGCTGCCGCACCTGCCGGCCGATCTCGTCCAGGCGCCGGTTGGCCGCCGCAAAATGGCCGGGCGTGGGCGCATGGCGCATGTCCTGCGGGCGCAGGCCGATCGAGGCCGGCGTGATGCTGCCGAGCCGTTTCAGCCGGGCGCCCAGCCCCCGGACCTTGACCCGCAGGAAGGTATGCGCGCGTTGCATGGCGGCGTCGTGCGCTCAACGTACCCGGATCGTGATCGTCATCGGTCCCCGCAGGACCATGCGCCGGTTGCCCGCGTTGATATAGGCGGCGGACCCGCCGGCGATCGCCATGCCGCCGCGCGCCGGCGACGTGCCGCGCTGCTGCGGCCTTCCCGGGGTGAGGGGACGCGTCAGGGCCGGCAGGCTGCGCGGGTTCTGCACGGCACGCTGCGCGACGCGCCGCAGCGCCTGCGGCAGCGCCCGGGGAGACAGCCGGCGCTGGCGCACCGCGCGCTGCGCGCTTTGCACCAGGCGTGCGGCGGCGCGCGCGCCGGGAGCGCCCTGGCTGCGGACCATGGTGCGGGTGGCCTGCGCCGCATTGCGCAGCAGCTGGCGCCGCGCGTGCTGGGGCATGCGTGCCACCAGGGGCAAGGCGCGGCGCAGGCTCAGGCCCGCGATCACCGGCGCCGCCGCGTCGATGGCGTCGTCGTCGTAGGTGTCGACCAGTTCGTCGAGGGCCTCGAATTCATCCGCACCATCGGCCAGCAGGCGCCCGGCGACGTTCGCGATGCGTCCGATCGCCTGGGCCTGGGGCAGCGGGATCGCGCTGGCGATCGGCCCGATCAGGCGCCCGGCCGCGCCGACACCGCGCCCGACGGTCCGGACCACGCTGCGGGCGCGCCTGGCCAGGGCGCGCAGCCGGCGCGCGAAGGCATCGGCGTCCTCCTCCGCCAGGGCATCGGCCATGGCGTCTTCGAGCGAGTCGCCTTCGAACTCGTCGTAGCCCGCGGCTTCGAAGCCGTCGCCCTCCTCGAAATCCTCGAAGTCCATCTCGCCTGCCTCGTCCGCGCCGGAAGCCTGGGACCCGGTGTCGACGTCGCCGTAGTCGTCGCCCAAGTCCTGCCCGGCGTCCCAGTCACTGAAATCGTCGCCGGCTGCGGCCGGCGGGCCCGCCGGTCCTTCGGCGGCGTCGTACATCAGGTCGTCCATCAAATCGGCATCGAAACGGTCGCTCATGGGATTCTCCCGAAAATGGGGCTTGGTTGGGCCGGGAAGGGAATTCGTCGCAAGGACTGCAATCAAATTAACCGGGCTTAGACCAAAATCCATTAGGGACCTAGGTTCGTTTGAAGTACATCAAAGTCTGTGTGTGGTTTTGACGGCGAGTTGGCGCCGCTCTATGGAGCCAATTACATTGGAGACCGACATGAGTTTCGTACAACGAAGTTTTCGCGATGCCGAGGGCTGCATCGTCATCCGCAGCCGCCTGGGTCCCGGCCTGACGCGGCGCGGGGTCGAAAGGCTGATGTTCCCGGGGATCGAAGTCGGCCTGGCGGGATGGCAGCGGGCCCACAGCCAGGGCGCCGGCACCGGTTTCGAGAGTGCTCACGCGATTCGCTACGCGCCCGAAGAAGTGAACCAGCGCTACCAGCGGCTGGGTATCGAGCGCTACCTGCGCGACCTCCTGTTTCTCAAGCCGGGCAACGTGAACTTGTGGCTGACCACGGTGACCTGCACGCATCCGCGCACGCTGCGGCTGCGCGAGATCCAGTACCGGGTCGATGAACTGCCTGCCGGGCAGACGCAGCGTGCCCAGGCAAGGCGTTTGCTGGAGGCGAGCATCACGGTGTCGAACGACAGGGTCAATCCGCGTGTGGGCGGGGCGGTGACGCCTTATTTGCTGTATCAGTCGCGGGTGGCGAATCCGCCGGGAGGCATCGTGCGGCGCCCGGGTGGGCGGGGCGTGCTGCGCGGACTGGTGCAGGGGAGTGGGTAGGGCGTGGAAATGAAAAAGCCGCTGACGAATCAGCGGCTTTTTGAATGCGGTGGTGGAGGCGGAGGGAATCGAACCTGCGGAATTTCAGCAGGCATGCGGGTCTCCGTCTCCATGTTGGCATAAACCTGTCATTCCACCACCACCGCCCATTCCTGAACGACTGCCGGACCGGCATCGCCCTGCGGCCGCTCTTCGCCCTTGAACAGCATTTTCGTGCCGTGCATGGTGATGAGGCGGGCTTCGTAGAGCATTGGGAACAAGGACTCCCCGACCTGAGAATCGGGGTTGGTCACGGTCAGCACCAGGGTGTTGCCCAGGCCGGCCATCGTCACCTCGCCCTGAACGTGCTGAGACCGGGCGATGTCGAGATCCGAGAGGCGTTTGCCCGCGGCGCGCAGGCGTTTGACTTTTCCGTACATGGGCGGGGAGTGTAGCACCGTTGAGCTGGGTCAAGCTCAGGGCGGCCGGGCCTGCTATCCTGCCGCGATGCACAAACGAACTGATCGCGCGACGGCAACGCTGGTCGACCTGGCCGTGAATTTGACAAGATCGCATGGCGTCGCCGCCGGCGCCAACGCGCTATTCCACCATGGGCTCTCGCTCGAGCTCGCCCGGCGCGTCCTTCTTCAGCCTGGGCTGCGCCGCGGTGTACCGCGACCCACCGAAGGCGCGCACCGCCCAGTACATCGGCAGTCGGCGCCAGGCTGAGACGCCGCACGCTTCCATCGCCTCCAGGAAGATCTCGTCGGCAACCTCGCGGGGTACGATGCCGCCGCCGTACAGCCAGTCGTGCACCACGGCTGCCGGCTGGCCGATGCCGGCGAACAGCCAATAGGCCAGGGGCACGCGCGGCACGCTCGCGAAGTCGGTGATGGTGCCAGCCGGGACGATGGTCATGCTGTCGTATTTGGCTGAGGCAAACGCCAGCATCGCCAGGAGCTGCCACCGCTCGGCGTCCAGCTGCTCGACGCGCAGTTTCGTGTGGAAGATGCCCATCACGCCCCCGCCGGCGTCTCGACCGGGTTCGCGCACAGCTCGCGCCAGGCTTGCGCCCGCACGGGGTTCTCGCCGTACAGCCGGCGCCAGGTGCCGATCGGGATGTTCCGGCAGATGGTGCGCTCAGCGGACTGCACCACCGCGGTTGCAGCGGTCTGCTCGGCGACGTCGACGGCGGCCGGGAGCATCGAGCAGCCGGCGAGGGTGGCCAGCAGGGCCAGCACCAGGATGCGAATCTTCATGGGTTTTCCTTCACGGTAGCGGTTGCGGTGGCCCAGGCGCTGGCCCAGGTTGCGGGATGCGGTTTGCCGGGGCGCCATGCGTCGAGGTACTGCTCCCAGCCGTCGTCAGCGGTGGTCGGCAGCTTCGAGGGCAGGGTGTAAATCAGCAAGCGCGCGGCAACGGCAGCGAGGATGTCGTGGAAGCGCATGGCTTCCCACAGTCCGCCAGGCGTGGTGGCGACGTTGAATTCGACGCAGAGCTGACGCATTGTCGGGGCGACCAGGTAGTGCGTCAGCACGCCCTTGCAACCGCCGGCCGCTTCGAACTGCCAAAACGATGCTGCCGGTCCGTTCTCGAGCCCGCCCGTTACCACCTGACGGCGATGCGCCAGGCGGGATTCCTGCAGCGCGATCGCCAGCAGGAAGCGCCGCGCGTCGGGCGTGTCGGGAATGCCGCAGCGCGCCAGCTCAGCATGCGCAGGAATGATGGCGGTGCGAAGTAGACGAAGCGGAGTCATTTGGCGGCCTCCATCCGCGCCAGACGCACCTCGCGCTCGCGGCGCTCGAGGTCGGCCAGCATCTGCTCGCGCGCGTTCTTCCGGCGCGTGTACCACGCGTTCAACGCGAACGTCAGCAGGGCCGTGCCGATGCCGACGATGATGCCGATGTCGGTCAGTGTCAGGGAGGCCCCGATTGCGGTCACGCCGCCGGCGTAGCTGCCCAGTTCAGGGGCGCTAATTTTGCTCATGGATTTTTCTCTAAACGTAAAGTGCCCGCCGAAGCGGGCGCTGGTTGAGGAAGGCCCTACGCAGTGCCGTCGGCGAACGAGAACTCGACGATCGTCGTCGCAGCGGCATTCCCGCCAGAACTGGCGCCAACGTTGTAGCCGGTCCAGTCGGAAGTGATCGTGATCGTCGGGTTGTACGCGCCAACCTGCGCCGAGCTAACTTCGGTAACCGATAGGCTGCTCGGAACATGTGAGCCATCGGAAGCGAGGAATCCGGCGATGCGGTATTCCTTGATCGAGTAGCTGGTGTCGCTGACGTATGAGGTCACGCGTACGGTGCCGAAGATGTATCTCGGGCCGATCGGGACCACGCGCAACATGTTGAGCTTGACTGGCGTTGCCTGGAGGTCGCCGGCGCCGCCGATGACGGTACGGGCGCCGGGGCGCTTGAAGTGGATCGACGCGTTCCGGTAGTCGCCCGACATCATTGCCGGCAAGAAGTAGTCGGCATCGATGCCAATGCGCTCAACGTTGGCCCCCTGGGTATAGACCGCGACCAGGCCCGAGTCATACTTGAACAGCGAGCGCGCGCGGATATTTACGTTCTTGACGCTGTATGCGCTCGTAGCCACCCAGTTTCCCCCGGCATCCTGGACACCGACACGCACCATCGTGCCGCCAGTACCCGCGTTCGATCCAGCCGCCTTGGCGAAGACGTCCAGTTCGACGTTTTCGAACTGCGCAGGATTCGCGGTAGCAGCGAGACCGGAAACCAGCAGGCCACCGTTGATGGTGTCGAAGGTGGCTCGGACATTGATGTTGCGAGTTTTGCGCGTGCCGTTCCCAGAAATGAGGAGATTTGCAGAGGAAGGCTCGGTGTTTCTTGCATGGGCAACCAGGGTTACGTCCTCGACGTCGTACAGAAAGGCCAAGCGGTGACAATTCTCTACGGTGTAGTTGCCTTCGAAGTCATCACCGCTGTAAGCCAAGTTCACCCCGTAGTAGACTTGCCCGCCGCGACAGCTTCCGCTCAGCCGGAAGCCTTTCGCAACCGCCACCCCTGGGTTGGTCGAGAAAGCGGTAATCAGCGACTGGCCTTTGTGAACAATGAAATTCCGCAGTTCGTAGCCGTAGGTGACATTCGTACCGGTGTTGAGCGTTTGCACCGGTTGCACGCCGCGACTCGCATTCCCATAGGAGAACGTCGTATCCGTGAACTCGTAGTTTTCCATAAGAAAACCACCGGTATCCTTTACTTGGATGAGCGCAGACCCAGTGTTCGCGGAGCCCGGATTTGCCTCAGCTACGAACAGCTCGGCGCCGGCCCAGTCGATGTGCAATGGTCGCGTGACCGTTACCACTGCAGCATCACCAGCAACGTTCCCGAACCAATATTTCCCACCGGCCCCAATAACCTTCGGCGAGTCGGATCGAGCCTGCAGTGCCGCGATCAATGCCACCAGCTTGGGTCCGTTGTTCGTGCCGGTTACCCCATTCCAGTCAGCGACAAAGCCGAAGTCCTTGATATTCACCACGTCGCGCGACTTGTCCTGCATCGAGCGCTTCACCGCACCGACCCCAGCCTGAATGAAGCCGATCAGCGCCGCTCCAGCTGCTTCCGCGATGTCTCGTAAGAACGCGCTCACCACGTTGGCGACGCTGAATTCTTCAGACGTTCTTGCGTAGAACACCTGGCGGCCCTTGGAATCTCGCACCAGCTCGGAATAGGTATCGTCGTAGAACACGTTCGCCGGCGTACCGTCACGCACGATGTAGCCATTCAGGGTGCGCAGAGGCTGCGCGGCAGGGAGCGTACCGGCGGCATCCCAATACACGGTCACCGGGTGCGCGACCGAGTCCTGATCTGGTAGGCCGAAGTACACATAACCGTTGTCCAGCGGCTTGCCGTCGAGGCCGGTGTAGGTCTTGAAAGGGGTTTCGACTGGGAGCATGTGGTTCCTCGATCAGTGCAGCGTTTGGCCTGGCGGACGCGCCGGCGGTGGTGGGGTGAGTGGAGCGGAGCGGCCCTGCAGCGCTTGCTCGATGCGCTTCTGGATGCGGCGGTTCTTGACCTGGACCGCGACCAGCCGCAGCGCGGACAGCACTGGCACTGGCAGGCCAGTCATGGAACCGGTCACGCCGGCCTCGGTAAGGGCGGCCAGCAGCACGGATGCCGTGTTGGAGGTGTTCACGGCACCAGGCGGCGCGGTGTAAACGACCTTGGCCAGGTCGTTCAGTTCGCGCAGGTGCTGGGCGCTCTGCTTGCCGAGCATGAGTTCGAGGCGACCGTCGGCGTCGAGCTTCTTGATAGCCCGATCGAGCTTGGGCACCGACAGGATGACGTTGCCTCGCTGGTCGGTCGCGGTGTTCGCGAAGGCCTGCTCCTTGATCCAGTTGACAGTCTCGCCCTTGAGGTCGTTCCAGGCCTGAATGCCGGCTTGGCGAACCTCAGCCGGGGCGTCGCTGCCGTGGGCGGTGAGCACTCGGCGCACGTGGCTGACGTCCTCGCGACTGGCGTTCAAGATCGCGTGATCGAAGACGTCGGCTAAAGCCACCTTGCGATCGGCCATGCCCTTTTTGTTGTTCAGCAGGGAGGCCACGACGGCGCGGTCCTCGTACTGCTTGGCGTAGTTCTCGCGCAGGCGACGCGCCGCCTTGTAGGCCTGGCCGCCGGCGCCTTCGGTTCCGGTGTCGATCAGGCCCTTGATGATGGTCGACTGGCGGATGTTGGTCGGTTCGAAGTTGGTAGCGCGGCCGATGGCCTGGCGCATCGTCTCGGCGGTCTTGAGGGGCACCGGCGCCGCCACGAGCTGGCCATCCGGTCCTTCGGTGGCGAGCCCGAGCTGCAACGCGCGCTGGCGGGCGACGTTCAGCACTGGGGCGGTGGCGGCGTCCGGCGCCGACTCGTTCAGGTGCGCGACCAGGTCGTCCAGCTGCACCGGAGCCTCGAGCTCGCCCGCCTTCTCGGCGTTCTTGTAGGCGACGCGGATCTCGGCCTTGTCGCGCGCAGCCTTCTCGCGCAGGGCCTTGTCGACCGATCGGCCGGTACCCAGCAAGTCGGCGGTTTCCTTTCCAGTCATGTCCACCAGGTGATCGAAATGCTTGTGAACCTGCTCGTTCTGTTCGGACCAGCGATCACGGAACGCGGCGCCGTGTTCGCCCTTGCCGGTCTCGATCTCGAAACGCAACTGCTGCTGGTCTCGGGTCGCCTGTCCTGCCGTGAGCTTCATGCCCACCTGGTCGGCCACCTGGCGGCGCTGTATTGCCATGTCGGTACCGGCCGCACCCATGCTGCCCCGCGTGCCGGGCGTCGGCGTGGCCGGTTCAGGGTTGCGGGCGAGGGTGCGCTGCACGCGCTCGGCGATGGCCGGTACGGCGGCGCGGATGCGCTGAACGCTTCCAGCAGTCAGGTCGCGGGCACCCTGTGCGGCCGCGCCGGCCGCGCGACCGGCTGCGGCCAGCTCGGCGGTCAGGCCAGCAGCAGGCACAGCTGCGGCAGCGAACTCGCCGACGGCGGCGGCCTGTTGCTGGCCAGCCTGCGTGCGCGGCTGGTAGGTGAGGGCGGTCATGCCTTCGCCGGCGGCCTGCTCGACCTGGCGCACACCCTCCTGCGTGCCGTAGGTGCCGTCCATGACGGATTCGGCCAGGCCCTTGACGGTCCCGCCCAGCATGCCGACGGCGCCAGTTGTCGCGCCGGTCGCCAGCGTGAGCGCGGTTTCGCCCGCGCCAACGAGCTGGTCGACCAGGCCGGGATCGGCCTTCTTCGGTGCCGGGGCCGGCTGGCTCGCGCCGAAAGCGCGGTCCTCGTCGGTAATAGGGATTTGACCGGCGAGCGATGCCTGCGCAGTGCCGGCTGAAATCTGCGATTGCAGGATGGCGAATGCCTGCTCTTGCGTTGCGCCTTTCGGCCCGTTGACGGTATAGCTCTTACCGTCCGGAGCGGTGAATTTGAAGGTCGGCATCAGTTCACCTCGACGGACCAACCGGCGGGAAGCCCGGCGGCAGGCTTGGCTGATTCGTTCTTGGATGCTTGCTCCGAAACTCGCTTCGCAACATCCTCGAACTTCATACCCGGGGCGACGTCGATACCGCTAATCTGAGTCGCGCGTCGTGCGGGGGTCATGCCGCCATAAGCCGAGATCCACTCGCCCTTGGCTGAGGAGACGGCGGCATCCAGGCGAGCGAGCTTTGACGCGCCTCGCAAGAAGCTAGCAATTTGTGCTGAGTCGGCGCTCTCACCAGGAAGACCCTTCAAGGCCAGCTCGATGTCCTTGTCGGTCGCTACTCCCGGGGGGAGGGACTTGATCGCGATGCTATTGCGAATCCGGGTATATTCCTGCCGCAACTGGGTCATCTGGCCTTGGAACCCGGTCCCTTGTTTCAGCTTCTCCAGCGCCCATGAGAATGCGCCAAACCCGCCCCCAGCTTCTTCGAATTTGCCAGCTAGGTTATCGAAAGAGGTGGCAGCCTGGCTTTGGATGGCCGCGTTGGTCACCGTGTCATCGAGCGATTTCTTAGCCTGCGGATCGAGCCCCATTCGCGCTGACGCTTCTTGAGCTCGCGGTTCTCCCTACGCAGGTCCCTGACCCACTGCGGGGCCGGCTTGCCGTCGACTTCGTCGTCCTCGAATGTGGGCGGAGTCTCGTCGCCCAGGGTGATGACCAGTTCATCATCTTCGGCGGTTGCATCGGGATCGGGCGCGGCGGCCTGCTGGCCATCCTGCTGGTCGGCGTCGCCGCCTTGTTGCTCGCCGCCCTGGTCGGTGATTTCGACCTGATCAGGTGCCGCGGTGCCGCCGGCGCTCGCGCCGCCTTCGTCGCCCTGGAACTGCTCGCGGTACGAGCGTTGTTTCCACATCCAGCTTTTGTACATGCCGTTTTCCCCGTTGCTCATCGATAGATTTCGATGAATGCCAATGGGCAAAATGATAGGCGGAAACTATTGCTGCTGCAACAGAAAACGGCAGTATTTATTGCTGTGTTGCGCTTATTCGGCAGTAAAAGGTTCTCGCGTGAGTGCTGCGGCCGGGTTTGGGGCCAGGTCGAGGGCATCGACGCCATTCCCGCAACCGATATCGAACACACACGCGACCTCGACCGCGCGGCGAGCATCGCAGCCCAGGTGCATTGCGGCCATTGCGTAGTCGCGGCCGGCGCCGCGCGCGAAGAAGGGCGCTTCGATCAGTTCGGGGAAGGGACTCGCCGCCGCGAACATGAAGATCCGGCCGTCCTGGTCTATGTGGATGGTGCCTGCTCCGTCGTCGTCGCCCCGGCGCGGGTAGGTGGACGGATCGCGGTCGCCGTTGAACCACTGCAGCAGCTCGGCCGCATGCGCGCCTCCTCCCGAGAAGGCGATCAGCCCGTCGCGAACGCGGTGCAGCTTCGTGACGGCGTAGGCCATGCCAGCGACCGTGCCGCGCTTGTCGGCCGCCAGGGTGCGGCCATCCCATGCGATGACGGTCATAGCTCGATTCCCGGTTGGGCGGGAACTGCCGGCGCCGAAGGCTGGGCACCAGCGTCGAGGATCGGCCCGGGCGTGAGCGCGTCAGCCAGGGAGATGGCGCCGTCCTGGATCGTCGCGCCCGCTTTAGCGAGGATCGCGACGGTCTCTGCGTGGGCCTTGCCGGTCTTCGCGATGGATTGCGCTTCGTCGGCCCGCGCCTTCCCAGCGGCGGCGGCCAAGTATTCGGCGTTCGGATCCGGCTGCTGGCTCTGCGCCTCGGCGGCCAACTCCTCTTTTTCCTGCTCGGTCGGCTCGATGACGCCCATGCGCACCAGCTGGTTGCGATAGTACTTGCGCAGGTCGGCCATGCCTTCGCCTTCGAGGTTCATCATGATCTGGGCGGTGATGATCTTGCGGTCCTGCGGATCCTCGACCATCTGCAGCACATTGATCAGGCCGCGCACGGTGGCGGCGCGCCGGCTGCTCGAGCTCGGGCCGACGTCCGGCACCACGTCGAACTTCGCGCGGCTCAGGTCGTTTGCCAGGTACTCCTTGCCGGTTTCCTTGTCCACCATCGGTTTCTGTAGCTCGATCGTGCCGGTCTGGTCCGTCTGGTCGACCGTCTTCATCCGGCGGCCGGCCTCCACCAGCAAATCCTTCGCCATCGACTGCCAGACCTCGCCCATGCGCTTGACGGTCTTCTTAAAGTTGTCGATGTAGATGAAGACCTGCATGTCCAGGCGCTGCTGGATCAGCTCGACGGCCTTGCCGGACTGGTTCGGCTGCAGCACCTCACCGGCCTGCTGGTTGCCCAGCATGTCCTCGAGCGCGGTGGCGGCCAGCTGCGCGAGCGCGGCCATCGCCGGCGGCATGTTCGGTGCCTTGGTGTAGGCCAGCGGCACGTTCGAACCCGGAATCGGGTTGCCGTTCCCATCGAGCACGTTGTTGGCGAGCAGGTACGGATACTTGTCGACGCTATCGCGCGCCCACATTTCGGCGTGGCCGGCGATCTGCTCGGGGGAGAAAATTGGCTTCTCGATATCGAAGCGCGCGGCCATCTCGGCCAGCCAGCTCTTGATCATGTTGTCCAACACCTGGGCGTCGCGCGCAAGGCGCACGTGACCTTGGCAGCGCTCGATCCCGTCGACGTACCAGCGCTTGCCGTAGAACGGGATGACCGGGATGCAGCTGCCGGCGATGTAGCCCTCGTCCGAAAGGATCCGCGCGCCGTTCATGATGTACTTGTGGACCTTGCGGACGGTGCGGCGCTTCTCGCGCACCTTCTTGAAGCCCCGGGCCTCGAGCTCGGCCTGCTTGGCCGGGTCGTCCTTCAGTTCCTGGTCTTGCACTTCCATCTCATCGGGTTCGTCGTCGCCCAGGGCGAGGCCACGGAAGAAGTGCACCAGCTCGCTCTTCTCCTCGATCTCGTAGACCTCGGCGATCCAGACCACATCCGGCGCGCACCAGTCGAACTCTGACCTGGTGATCTCTTTCGGCCAGCTGGCCAGACTGTCGCCCCATTCCTCTTCGTACTCGGTAGGGCTCATCGACGACAGCACGTAGCAGCGCTTGGCGTCGGCCTTGTCGTATCGCTTGCCGTCCAGGCTGAAGAAGACGCTGGTATCGGCCTCGTATAGCGGCTCGATCGCGATGCGCTGGCGGTCGTCCTCGTCGTCTTCCTCGTTCTCGTACCGCGCGCGCAGGCGGATGGCGCCCATGCCGCCCGAGGTGCCTTCCTCGAAGCAGTTGTCGTAGGCTTCTTGGGCTCCGCTGTCCTGCTCATCGGCGCGGAACAGGCCGTCGCAGGTGTCGGCCAGCTCGTCGGCCTGGCTGCCGTCCTTCGGCACGAAGTCGACCGTGATGCGGTTGTTGCGGTACTCGTTCACCACGCGCAGCACGGCCAAGTGGGTCTTGTTGAATTCGAACCGCGGCTTATTCTCGAACTGCTCGCCAACCGGGCCTTCCCACTGAGCACCGGGGATAGAGTAAAAGCGGCGATCGCTCAGGCACTGGATGCGTACGTCGCGCACAGCAGACTGAATCTTGTCGAAGTCGCTACGGAAGAACTTGTGTTTGGCGGCGAGGCGCTGCTCGGTCGTGGGGCGGCTCATAGGGGCAGTCTTTCGGGAAAGAAATTTCCGATAGTCTACATCTATCGTCGCTCAAAAAGGTAGCAAGTTGCACGGCTATCTCAGCCAATCAGCAACGGTTTACGCTACTCTGCCGTTTCCAAAACAACATGGGAATCACGATGGATTACCAACGTCTTCTGTTCGCCGCCGAGGTGCGAAAGCTGGCTGCCGAATACCGTAACGCGCAGAAAGAAATGGACATGCGCCCGTATGCCCAAGCCGAAGAGGGCACCCGCAAGAATTTCAGCGAGGCCTGGGAGAACGAATTCCCACTGTCTGCTTTTATTCCTCGCGCTCACCGAGAACTTGCTGATGTCGCTCGACAGATTGGCGCGCTCGCTGGCCAATAACGATTTGAGGATGGTTAGCGCCGCCCCCATGGCGACGCCATCGGGATGGGCGCTGCCGGTGGTGGCTTCGGCGCCGGCGATGCCTGGGTGTTCGCGATCGCGTCGAACATCGGGTCCAGCTGGTCGTCGTGCGCGCCGCCCGGGAACGCCGCAGCCTCGCCCAGCAGACCCGATAGCCAGGGCGCATCCATCGGCAGCAGCACGTTCCCGCTCTCGATGAAGGGCGCGGCGTCGTAGCCACGCGACAGCTTGTCCTTGTTGCGCTGCACCGGGATGATCGGGATACTCTCGCGGCGCAGGGTCTGAATCAGGCCCGTGCCCGACACCTTGTCCTCCACCATCATGGCGCGCAGCGGCGCGCCGGCGGCGGCCTTGTGCTTGTGCCAGAACGCCCGGGCCTGCACTACCAGCTCGGGCGCCTCCCACTTCCCGCGGATCTGGTCGACAAGCACAGCCTGGCCAACGGTCGACCGTCCCCAGCACTGAAACACCGAGTAGTCGTTCTCCTCGCCGGTCTTCTGGGCCGTGTCAGCGTGGATGGTGCGGAACTCCAGGGCGGGCAGGGCGGTGTAGTAGCGGAACCAGGCCTCCTTCAGGATGCCGCCGCCGCGCGGCGCCGGGCGCTGCTGCAGCTGGCCGGCCGTGCCGTAGGAGCCTAGGGTCTGCTCGAGCTCGGCCACCTGGTCTTCGCCGAATCGCTGGGGGAACATCAGCTCGCCTTCCTTCGTGCGCGGGTCCGACCAGCCGATCGACGTCGTGCAGCGGCGCGCGGGCTCGAACCGCATCGGGATGCACAGGTGAACGTAGGGCAGGCCCATGTCCTTGATGACGCCCGACACGTCCTTCTCGTTCAGGCGCTGCATAACCACCACGATGGCCGACTTGTCGTTGTTGACACGGGTCGGCAGGGTCTCGGTGAAGGCTAGGCGCGCCTCCTCGAGCGCGGCCGGCGAGTTCGCATTGTCGGCGCTGATCGGGTCATCCAGGATGACGCGGTCTCCGCGGACGCCGGTCATCGAGGTGAACGCGCGCGCCTGGCGGAAACCCTTCTTCGTGTTGCCGAATTCGCGCTTGCCGTTGAGGTCGGCCGCCATCTCGATGGACCAGAGCCGCTGGTACCAGTCAGAGGTGATCAGGTCGCGGCACTTGCGGTTGTCGCGGATCGCCAGCGTCTCTTCGTGAGCGGTACCGACGAAGCGCATCTCTGGCATGCCGCGCGGGCCCCACTCCCAGGCCGGCCAGATCACGCCGGTGAGCAGCGACTTCATAGAGCCCGGGGGCACGTTCATGAGCAAGCGGAGGATGTCGCCCTTCGTCACGGCTTCCAGGTGCAGGCAGATCGCGTCCAGGGCCCAGCCCCACTTGAGCTCGGCGGCCGGCTCCAGCACGTGCCAGGCGCGCTGGGCGAAGTGGGCGAGGGAGCGTTTGCACAGCTCGCGCTCGACGTTCAGCAGGTCAGCGTCGTTCAGCTGCATCTTTTGCCTGCAGGATCTCGGCTAGGGCCGCGGTGGAGAGGTTGGCCACGTCGAGCGTCGCCTTCGACTGGATCGGGCCGCCGCCGTCGCCGGTGAGCTGCATCTTGGCGCCGTACTTCTTCGGCTTCATCTTCTGGGCCTGCTCGACGCGCGCGTGGATGCGGAGCTTCGCCTTGCGGATCGAGTCGGCGTCCGTCTTGCAGTTGTCGGCGATGTCCACGATCTCATCGATCATCACGTCAGTCCGCTCATCCGTTGCCGCTTCGTACATTTTCTGGAACTCGACGTGCTCTCCCAGCCAGCGGAAGACGGTGGCCTTGCTGGGCATGCCGGCCTTCTTGCAGACGGAGCGGAGCGTGCCGCCGTCCGCAATGGCGGCGCAGAACTTGGCGGCGAGCTCGGGGGTGTAGGTGGTGGCGGTCATGATGCGGCGGCGTCGGTGGATACCGACATGATGCCACCAGTCAACGTTCCTGCGGAAGAGTTCGTACGGTCGACGAGCGCTTCGATTGCCTGTTGAGCAACGCGGAAGGAGGCGATGAAGAGCAGCGCCGGCCGCTGGGCGATGCCGACCTGGCGGCACACCTCCTGTGGCGTGGCCTGGTCGACGTAGCACCACCACAACAGCAGACGGTCGAACCTGCGCAGCGCCGGCATGCACTGGTCGAGCAGGCGCGCGTCGCCCTCATCGATGCGTCGGCGCTCGCTGCCGCCGGCGGGGAGCTGATCTGGTTCGTCGGCGCGGGCCCAGCGCGCCCAGTTCTCCAGGCGAGCGCCGATGTCACAGCGTTCGGACTCGGTCAAGCTGCCTCCCGCTCCACCTGGTGCACGCCTTCCTGCAACTGGGCCAGCGACAGGATCGCCAGCGCGTCGGCCTCGTTGTTGTCCTTCGGCCGGAAGCCCTTGGCGCGCGCGGTCTCGACCATGGCGAGCTTGTCGGCGTTGCCCTTGCCGGTCCAGTGCTTCTTGACCTGGCCGACGCCGACCGGGCGCAACGGCACGTTGTTCGATGCGCACCACATCTCCAGGCACGCGAGGAAGCCGCCGTAGACGTGGGCGGCCAGGGTGCCGGCATGCTGCTTGACGTCCTCGAAGTAGACGGCGTGGATCTCGCCGCCAGCCTGCACGCGCTGCTCGTTCAGGAAGGCGCGAAACTTGAGCCAGCGGTGGCCGGGCTTCTCCATGCGACCAGGTGCAAACTTCTCGCTGCCGCTGGCGATGGTGCCGGCGCGCGAGCTGCGGGCCCAGCCGGTGGTGGTTCCGATGTCGATGGCCAGGATGATCATGGGGTGGTTCTCCTCGTTGTCGTTATGCGCCCGGCGCCAGGCCGGGCAGGTGGTGCTGGGTTAGTCGACGATCAGCCAGTCTTCGGCCAGCATGTCGGACTGCGAGGCCAGCCAGCCAGGCAGCATGGCGCGCCGGCCTTCGGCGTTCACGGTCCACATGTCGATGTGGGGCAGGATTTCGCAGGACGGCTCCTGCAGGGCTTTGGAGTAAGGCGTGCCTTCGCGCAGCTCGGCGCGCGGTGTGCCCGGCACCAGGATCAGCCACATGCCCTTGCCGTTCCAGCCAGCGCGCGCAACCTTGGCGCCGCGCTTCATGGCTTCGATGGCGAGGCCGAACGTCATCCCGGTGCACGGCCGGTATGCGTTGTCGAACTGCTCTTTCGGCGACCAGCTGATGTAGCCGGCGTGGCGCGGGTCATTTGGCGCGCCACCGTCGGTGTACTCGACCAGGTAGCCTGGGGCGGCCTGATCTTCTCCGGCCGGCGGGTTCCAGCCGCGGTAGGCGTTGTAATCGCCGCGGGTGAGGACGCGCGCCAAGATGGTCTTCGTGCCGATGAATCGTTGTGCGGTGGTGCTCATGCTGCTCCTTCAGGGTTGGTGCTGCGGTTGTGCGCTCGCGCGCGAAGTGGTCTCAGTGGTCAGGTGCGGCTGATCGGGGTCATCTGCCCACAGTGGGTGCATTTGGTCCGGCTACGCTCGGCCAGGCGCTTCAGCTCGTCCTGGTACCTGGCGTGCAGCTCGTGGTAGCGGTTCTCGGTTCCGCACAGCTGGAGCAGGGCGTAGATCGGGCTGATCTTCTCGCTGCAGTCGGCACACGTGACCTCGGCAAGCTTGTCGTCCACGATGAAGCGCTGGTGCCGGCAGTCGAAGCTGTGGACCCGGGTCAGCACGCGCTCGGTGCTGTTGTCCCGCGGCTTCACGGGCAGGACGGTGACGTTGTCGGGAGTCGCGTCCATGGTCAGGCGTCGGCCTCGACGCGCATCGCTTCTCGGGCAAACTGCACCTGGATCGGCAGCAGCTGCTCCCCGGCCTGTTCGCGTGCCAGGATGTCGCTGGCCCACTGGCGGCTCAGCGGGACCTTGCCCAGGGTGGCGACCATCTTCTCGATGGCACGCACCGCGGCCTCGCGGGACGTCCGGCCCTTGCCGGGCGCCGTCAGCTGCAGCATCGGTATCGGGATCTCGTCCCATGTGGCCTTGGCGAGCTGGTGCGCCAGCGCGGTTTCCCATCGGGCCCGCACCTGGCTGTAGCTCTGCTCGCGCAGCTCGGTGGCCATGGGCATGGCGGCCCAGTAGATCGCAGGGTGCGACCAGGTGCCGTGTTCGCCGGCGAAGCGGGCTTGCACACCTGCGACGGCCTCGTAGTACGCGCGCAGCGGATCCACGCCGGGCCGGCAGGCCTGCACGAACTCGGCGCAGCTGGGCGGCCATGCGAAGCGCCGGCGGCATTCACGCAGCCCGATCTTCACGTCGTCGGGGGTGATGCCTTCTTCCTCGAAGGCTTCGACCCAGCTTTCGGCCCAGTTGTCGATCGCTTGCTGGTTCGTGAAGTTCGAGCGCCACTTGTGCGGATAGGCGCCGTCCAGGCGGTTGAACAGGTGGTCCATGAGCGAGATGCCAAGGCCAGGTGCCGGATCGAACCAGCGGGAGTAGGGGCGCGTGGTCGGCGCCGAGGGCAGGTCTGGGTAATCGGCGAGGTTGGTCACGATGCGGTCCTCCGGTTTCGGTTGACGTGGGCGACGGGGTCGAACTTCACGGGTTGGCCGGCGCTGCCTGGTGCTGGCGGCGCGGCGCCGGTGGCGTTCAGCGTCGAAGCTTCCTTGGCCCAGCGCTCGAGGATGGCGAAGACGTAGCCGGGCTTGATCGCCTCATCCGGTTTCGACACCCGAGCTTCGCTGCAGGCGGACAGTACGGTCTCGACCGAGACGCCCTGTGCAGCCAGGGCCAGCAGGCGCGGATCTCCGGACTGCGCAGCGATGCCTGCGCGGATCATCGCGCCGCTCAGCTGTGCAGCAGTGGCCACCCCTTCCACCGCGCCCAACTCAGGTTGAGTAGACGCGGTGTTTCCTACTACTGGTGTCTGGTGACTGGTGCCTGGTGACTGGGTAGCCGTTGCGTCACGCGTGACAGGTTGCGTGACATCGCGTGACATAACGCGTTCCAGCATCGTGACAAGGTCTTCCGTTGACGTGTCAAACGGTGGAACCTCACCGTGTTCGCGTAACGCATCGAACAGTTCCTTGCGACGTTGGCGGTGGCGGCGCTGGCGTTCCTTCTCGGCCTCACGCTTCGCATCCTTGCCTTCGGCCTTGTCCATGTAGCGCGCGATCTCGGCGTCGCAGCGGCCGTTGTGCCAGCCGTCGACGTCAAGCGTGAAGAACTCGTTCAGCACGGTATCGACGGCCTCGCGCTCTTCCTTCGAGCGAGCGCCGACCAGGCGCTGCACAGCCTTTATGTCGGCGGGCAGGGGGCGCTCCTGGGCGTAGTACTTGCGAATCAGGCGGCTGTATGCCGCGTCCTCGATGAAGGTCAGGTGGGCGGTGGCCTCGGCATAGTCGCCGATGTGGTGCTCGTAGTAGTTCATGCCGCCACCTTCGATCGCTCGGCTTCGAGCGCCTGGTAGGTGTTCCACATGCGCAGGCTGGCGAGGCGGGCCAGGTCGACCGCATCGGCGGGCTCGATGGCCTTGGCCTCACGGTTCGGTGTGGCCCGGCGCTCGATGCTGGCGTAGATCTGACCCTCGACCTGGCGCAGTAGGATCAGGCCCGACGACTTCGACGGTAAGCTGTCGAGCAGTTCGGGCTTCCAGATCTCGCGGGGGAGGGCGTAGTAATGCTTCCAGACTTTCGGCGGGTGCTGGCGCGCGGTGGTGTTGTAGATCGGATTCTGCCGGCGTGCGACGAGGCGGCCGTTCTTGAATTCGTCTTCCCACGGGCCGCAGCCAAGGAACTCGCGGTGCCACCACTTGTCCTTCTTGGCGTCCGCCTTCAGGTCGGCGCGGCTGATCTTGACCTCGATGTCGACGATTCGCAGGTCGGGCGTCACCGCCAGCAGGTCGCATTCGTACCCGGTCCAGTTGCAGTTCGGGACCATGACCAGGTAGCGGCGGGCGAACACCTGCAGCGCGAGGGCGCGGGCGATGTTCGCTTCGGTCCAGGGGATGAGGGTGGGCGACGTCATGGCGGCGAAACCTCCGCCAGCACGACTAGGGCCTGGCGCTTCTGCTTCTCGCACCAGTCCCATTCGTCCTGGTAGTCGTCCAGGGCGGCCGATGGATTCAGGTTGTGGGCGTCACGCGGCAGACCCTTGGCATGGTCTTCCCGAGCCTTGCGGCGGACGTTCTCGCGGACTTGGATGGCGAGGTCCGTCATGGCTGGCCTGCCTTTCCGGCGCCGGCCTTGCGCAGCTTCTCGGCGGTTTCCTCGAGATCCTGGATGCTCTTGTTGAGCCGCCCATACTCGCGAGGTTCTTCACTGGTGCGGCGGGCGCGCTTGTAGACCTGATTGCGAATCACGACGTGGTCGGTCATCGCGAGCAGCTTGGAGGCGTCTGGCGCCTGAGCTGGTGTTTCCATTTCTTCGCTTCCTTTCAGGCGCTGGGGTTGGGCCAGGCCGTCACTTCGCTGGTTGCTGGTGGCGCAATCGGAACCCATTAAAGGTGCCTCCGGGCGGTGCTAACACCGCGGGCCCGGCCGGCTGCTCGACCAGGACCCGGACAACGTCGGGATTCCTTACCGTGCGGCGCCGCCGTACCATGCGTCCGCACGGCGTTATTGCTCAGGCCCCGCAGGAACGTGCTGCGGGCGATGCCGAATGCTTTACAGACGATGTCCAGTCCGGAAAGCTCGGCAGGGCTCAGCAGCACCTCGACGGTCTCGGTGCGGGTGTTGGGGTTGAGGCTCATGTGTTTCTCCTTGGTGGTGCGGGTTGCGTGGGGACTTCGGGTGTTGCTGGGTTAGGGGGTAGCGGACGTGGTGCGGCGCCGGGTGGGCGGAGGATTCGCACGGATGAAGGCCCAGTCGGCTTCCGGGCACAGCTCTTCGCATACCAGGATGCGATTGCTCTCGCGCTCAAGATTGATCGCAAGCTTTTCCGGACATGGGCGGTTTCCGTAGCCGACCTGACGCAGGTAATTAAACGAGGTACCGCACCGGGCCGCGAAGGAATCCCGGGCTTCCACCGGGATCGCATTGAGGTAGTCGATGAGCTTCATGCGCCCGACTTTATCAATTGATATAGATTAAGTCAAGCGATTGATAATTTATCAGATGCTAAAAGTACGCGACAATATCCGAATGAACATGTATCAACATCGTCGCGATCGTCTCCTGGCCTTGATCGAAGCCGAGTACGGCGGGCAGCGAGTTCGCTTTGCCGATAAGACGGGCATGAGTGAGTCGCGTCTCGCCCAGCTGCTGTCGACCACGTATCGAGACGGCACGGCCTTCACTGAAAAGACGGCTCGCAAGCTGGAGGAGCTGGCTGGCCTACCGGTGCTGTATTTCGATCAGGGCGCCCTGCTGACTATCGATCCAGAAGTCGGCCTGCCAGAAGGTACTTTCAAGCGCGTGCGCGCCGTCGAAGATGACGATCCGTCGCTTGTGCATATCCCAAAGGTGCGGTTGCGCCTGTCGGCCGGCATCATCGGCTTTTCGGTTGAGCCGGAGCGATATGACGGGTCGACCACCACGGTACCGGCGGATTGGATCAAGCGGCACGGCTTCAACCGCGACAACCTCATCTCGATTCGAGTGAGCGGTGAGAGCATGGAACCGACTCTTTACGAAGATGACCTAGTAGTTATCAACACGGCCGATAAGAAGATGGTCGATGGCCAGGTGTACGCCTTCAACTACGAGGGGGAACCGGTCGTGAAGCGGCTGGAGCGTGACGGCGGCCAGTGGTGGCTCAAATCAGATAATCAGGATCAGCGAAAATTTGGCCGCAAGATGTGCCGTGGTGAAGCTTGCATCATTATTGGGCGAGTTGTTCGGAAGGAAAGTGAAAGGCTGTAATGCATTACTCGGTTTTGAATCTGCGCGGTGTGCGGATGGCGGTGGTTTTGGTTGAGATGGGGCAGTTGAGCGATGACCTGATCGCGACGCTGCAGGCGCAGCTGGCCCTGCCAGTGATGCTGGTAGCGCGGCATGAGGGAGACTGGAAGGGGGCGAAGGCGCGCGCGCAGTTTGATACCGTTCTTTATCTAGGAGCGCTGCTCGCCCTCGATGATCTGGAGTGGTCCGAATTGCCAGCGCCGGTCGAGCCTGATTTACCTTTTTAGATTACACGGCACATAGAAGCCGGAAAAGGACAAGGGATGTTCACTTTTGGAATACTGATCGGATTTGCTGGGCTGCTGATTGCAGTTTATCGACTTTTCGACATGGTCAATGCACTGTCAGCGCGTGTTGCATTCTTAGAAGACCGATCTCCTCAGGCAGAATATATTCGCTCGATGGAGAATAAAGAAAAGGGATGGGAATGAAAAACGGCGCGCATGGGATGAAGAAAATAAGAGGATTTTTAGCTCATGGCGTGCTGAAAGCTGCATTACTCATGACGGTATGCGTTTCCGCATCTGCAGCAGATTTCTCCAGTTGCTCTAATGAACTT
The DNA here is from genome assembly GCF_059685865.1 of Telluria sp. ZB4P36. Lineage (NCBI taxonomy): Bacteria > Pseudomonadati > Pseudomonadota > Betaproteobacteria > Burkholderiales > Oxalobacteraceae > Telluria > Telluria sp. ZB4P36. The sequence goes on along the minus strand of NZ_JCASIE010000014.1, from coordinate 28,759 downwards.
GACCGACTACGAAAGGCGGCTCGAGACGCGAGCGACAAAGCCAGTGACGCACACAGCAAGCGAGAGGATCTAGAGTCCTGCAAACGAGACCAGCAATACAATCGCCGCGACTGTTCGTCAGCAAACTCGTATCTACAAAGTGCTGTGAGCGACCTTTCGTCGGAACTCGACACAGTCTCGCGGCGGATTAAGAGCGTTGCCGCTGAATGCACCATGGGCAATGGGAGTGGCGGCGGAAGCCAGACTGGCGATGCATCATGCGATCTGTACCGATCATACCTCGGGCGCCTGCCGTTCAAAACTATCATGGAGTACTGTACCCCAACGCGAGGTGAAGCCACGTGCCAGGCCTGCCTATCGTTTAAACCTACTGTTCAAGGGAAGTAAAGAAGACCTCGGCTGTAGACATCAAGGCCCGCTTCGAGCGGGCTTTTTTTCGTCCCGACTGTAGCAAATTTCATCCTTTCCCGCCCTCGCTCGAATCTTTTTCGCAATTTCTTTATCAAGTGCTTGACGAGTTAGTTTAGCGTTTGATAAAGTAGCTCCATCAACACCGCTCAACCGCGAGCCAACGACTGGAGACGAACATGGCCCTGCACGACCCCGACACCGACCTGCAACGTGAAGCCGAGCTTGACCGCGCCACTCGCGAGCAGGCGCACCTGATCCTGTCCGGAATCAAGGCCGGCAGCCGCCTGAACACCGCGGCCATGATCGAAGCCTTGGCCGAATACCTGGGCGACGAACAGGCGCTGGCCAGCCTGATCCAGCGCACCGCGCGCGGCGAGAACGCCTTCGGCGAGCTGCTGCAGAAGCTGGCCCTGGAAGCGGGCGAACAACAGGCCCGCGCCGAGCTGGCGCGCCGGAACGCACGGGCCGCCTGAGCATGAACACCACCGCCAACCACGATCAACCGAAGCTCAAGGGCGAACTGCTGACCTCGTACGTGCACCACGGCTTGAAGCTCGACCTCTACGGCGAGCTGGATGAAGAGGGTTACTTCGTCTACGGAGTTGCCCTGTCTGGCAGCAATGTGAACCTGTTCGACCTGGTTTCGGAATCGGAGATCGAGAGCATGCAGAAGTGGTGCGACGACAACTTGCCGACGGCCGAGGAATTGTATCGGGAAGGGTTGGCAGAGCAGCGCGCCGAGAACGCGATCTGGCACCGGGAGTTTGCAGCCTGAGTTTCACGGTGCGCCGCGCCCCGTAAAGCGCGGATTGCCTTGCCCGGGTCAGGAAAACGGGACAGTGGGAACTGAGCATGCCCTGACAGCCGGAAAGACGGCACAGACAACCGAGCCGGCCGCACCGGCGCCAACGACAGGAGAGCAGGGATGCAGCACACGAAAACACCTTGGCGGGTCGGCAAGCCGACGCAGATGGGCGCCGTCGTCGCAGATGAACCGGTGCCGGAAATCGGCGGAAGCGACTGTGTCGACTACTACGGTGGCCACCTGGTCGCCGAGTCGATCGCGCCGCGCAATGCCGAGTTCATCGTCCGCGCCTGTAACGCGCACCAACAGCTGGTGGCGGCGCTGGATCGCTTGGTGAACGCTCCCGGCGATCCGAGTCTTGAAGACTGGGCGGCAGCTCGTGACGCACTGGCCGTAGCAGGTGCCGCATGACCGCTGCCGTCCGCATCCTGCGCCGCTTGGTGCGCCGCGCCACGAAGCCGCTGCGCCTGTGGATCACCGAGCGCCAGATGGAGAAGTCGCGCGAGAACGTCAGCTACTTCGAATCGGTGCGCGCTTACCTGGCGCAGAAGGAGCGCGAAGAGGTCGAGCGCCAGACCCAGCTGGCCGCGCGCCGCATGTCGATCGAGAGAGGCCTGGCATGAGCCGCCGCTGCTGCAATAACGCCTGCCGGCAGGGCCGCACCTGTCCGGTGAGCACCGTGCGCTTCCCGACCCGCCGCAATCTGCTGAGCCGTGCGCTGTCCGCGCTGGGCGACGCCTGCGATACCTATCCATGGCTGCCGATGGCGATCGCGCTGGCAGCACTTTTTGTCGTCAACTCCTGAAGGATCCACCACATGAATCAAGTAGTCGCCAGCCCGGCCAAGAGCCTGAGCAACTTCCTGACCCAGTACAAGGGCCAGATCGCCAACGCGCTGCCGAAGCACATCAGCCCGGACCGCATGGTCCGCCTGACCATGACCGCGTTCAGCCAGAACTCCGCCCTCCAGAAGTGCGACCTGCATACGATCTTCGGCTCGGTGATCGTCGCCTCGCAGCTGGGCCTGGAGATCGGCGTGGGCGGGCAGGGCTATCTGGTCCCTTACGGCAAGAACTGCACCTTCGTCCCGGGCTGGCAAGGCCTGGTCGACCTGGTCTCGCGCGCCGGCCGCGCCACCGTGTGGACCGGGGCCGTGTACGTGGGCGACGAGTTCGATTGGGCGCTGGGCGACATGCCCTATGTGAAGCACCGCCCGGCGGGCGGCGGCGACAGCTGGCGCGACATCACCCACGTTTATGCGGTCGGCCGGGTCAACGGCAGCCAGTACCCGGTGCTGGAGGTCTGGACCATGGACCGCGTGCAGAAGCACCTCAAGAAATACAACAAGGTCGGCGGCCAGCATTACGCGCTGAAGGGCGACGGCCAGAACATGGAGATGTACGCTCGCAAGGTGGTGCTGCTCCAGGTGCTCAAGTACATGCCGAAGTCGATCGAAGTGCAGCGCGCCATGGACGTGGCCAATGCGGTCGACGCCGGCAAGCCGTTCACGATCGACGGCGACATGGTCGTCATCGATGACCGCGGCGACGACCAGGGCGACACCGGTGCTGGCGGCGACAGTACCGGCAGTCAGGCCGGTAACGGTGGCGCCGCCCGTGCCGGCGCCGAGAAGCCGGTGTGCACGCCGGAAGAGTTCGAAGCCAAGAAGGCCGAGTGGCGCGGCCTGGTCACCTCCGGCAAGAAGACTGTGGCGCAGTTGGTGGCCATGATCCAGACCCGCCAGATCCTCACCGAAGAGCAGAAGCTGACGATCGACAGCTGGGCCCACGAAAACGACTAAACCCGCAACGTTCCCGCGCAAGTGGGAACCACCTCCACCTGACCAAGGAAATAGACATGCAGATCCACGATCTCGCCCAGGGTAGCCCCGAGTGGCAGCAGTACAGGCTTGAAAAGTTCGGCGCCAGCGAGGCGGCCGCGATGCTCGGTATCTCGTCGCGCGTCTCGCGCACCGAGCTGCTGCGCATGAAGGCGACCGGCACCGCGCAGGAGTTCAGCGACTGGGTCCAGAAGAACATCCTCGACTATGGCCACGAAGTGGAAGCGCTGGCGCGCCCGCTGGTCGAAAACCTGATCGGTACCGAGCTGTACCCGGTGACCTGTTCGGACGGCCTGCTGTCGGCGTCCTGCGACGGACTCACGATGGCCGAAGACGTCGCCTTCGAACACAAGCAGTGGAATCAGGCCCTGGCCGACGCGATCGCCGCCGGCGAGCTGCCGGAAGAGTACATGCCCCAGCCGCAGCAGATCATGATGGTCACCGGTTGCAGCAAGGTGGTGTTCGTCTGCTCCGATGGCACGCTCGACAACTTCGTGTATCTGGATGTGCTGCCGGACCCGGCCTGGCAGGAGCGCATCGAGGCGGGCTGGGAGCAGTTCGCGAAGGACCTGATCGACTTCGTGCAGGTCGATTACCCGACGAAGCCCGAAGCCGAGCCGATCATGCAGCTGCCAGCCCTGGTGATCCAGATCCGCGGCGAGGTGGCCACCAGCAATCTGCCGGCATTCCAGGCGAAGGCCGAGCGCTTCATCGCCAGCATCAAGACCGACCTGGTAACCGACCAGGACTTCGCCGACGCTGAAGCCACCGTGAAATTCTGCGAGAAGGCCGAAGGCGACCTCGAGCAGGCGAAGCGAGCCGCGCTCGAGCAGACCGCCGACATCGCCGACCTGATGCGCACGATCGACCACATCAGCGAGCAGCTGCGCGCCAAGCGCCTGACCCTGCAGCGCACCGTGAAGGACAAAAAGGAGCTGATCAAGGCCGGGATCCTGGCCGAGGTGAAGCAGGCCTTCGAAGACCACGTGGCCGCGCTCAACCGCGAGATCGCGCCGCTGCGCCTGGTGTACCAGACCCGCGACTTCGCCGGCGCCATGAAGAACAAGCGCACGCTGGCCACGCTGCAGGACGCCGTCGACACCGAGCTGGCGAACGGGAAGATCGCCGTGGACGCAATCGCCGCCGCGGTGCGCGGCCGGCTGACCTGGTTCCGCGAGCACGCCGTCGGCCACGAGTTCCTGTTCGCCGACCTGCAGACCGTCATCCAGAAGGGCGACGAAGACTTCCAGCTGGTGGTGCGCACGCGGATCGAGAACCACAAGCGCCAGGAAGCCGAGAAGGCGGAGCGCGCGCGCCAGGAGCAGGAAGCAGCGCGCGAACGTGCGGAAGCTGAAAGCCGGCGCCGAGCAGAAGCCGAGGCGCGTGCACGCGAGGAGGCCGTCGCACGTGCCCAGGCCAGGCCGGCCGAGGTGGCCCAGGTGCAAACCGAACCGCAAAATATTCCGGAAATTATTCCTGAGCCAGCGCCTGCCAGCGCAGAGGTCACCCCGATCGCCGCTGCGCGCCCGGCTGCCGCCGGCACGCCGCCGACCCTGCGCCTCGGCCAGATCGCCGAGCGCCTGGGCTTCTCGCTCACCGCCGACTTCCTCGCGTCGCTGGGCTTCGCCGCCGCCGGCCGCGATCGCGCCGCGGTGCTGTACCACGAAGCCGACTGGCCCTCGATGTGCGCAGCGCTGATCCGTCACATCACCACCGCCGCGCAGGCGCAGCAGGCTGCCTGATATGACCGGCCAGCGTGCTTGCCTCTGGACCGTCCTGCGCTGCCGTGAGCAGGCCTTCCAGCAGTTCCTCGGAGTCGACGGCGAAGAGGCGGCCGCGCGCCGGGTGAAAGAAGTGTGCGAAGTCAGCTCGCGCGCCGAACTGGACCGCGACGCGGCGGCTCAGGCGCGCTGGAACGAACGGATCCGGCGCGCCTACCAGAAGCACCTTGAAAACGAAAACACCCTACCCACCCAGGAGAACTGAAAGATGAAAGCCAATGTGAAAAACGACCATACCACCCTGAAGCGCGATGCAAACGGCTACGGCGCCCTGCCGGGCTTCGAAAATTTTCCTCTGCCGGAGCAGGATCTGGCGCAGCTCGCTGTCATTAACGGCTATGAGGTTCATGTCGTCAAGATGATGGATGACATGACCGCCGACACGTCGATCCTTTCTGGCTGGGTCAACGGAGAGAACAACATCAGCGCATGGCAGCCGCCGGCGCCGGAGGGTGACAACTGGCGCCTGGTGATCGTCGCCGAACACGAGGAAGGTCCGTTCGCGGTCTTCGCTCGCCCGGGCGTTCACGGCGTTGCCGACGGCAAGGCTTATGCGCAGGAGTTCCTGTTGGGCGCGATGATCAAGGCGGCCACTAAGCACCTGAAGACCCTGTCGAAGCCCTGGATCGACATGAAGGAGGGTGAGCAGAAGCGCGTGCTGGCCACCGTGCAGCAAGACTGCCGCAACGCCGTGCGCGACGCGATCGACATCATCGCCAGCAATGCGCGCATGACGTTCCCCGCAGCCGTCGACCAGGTCGTGTTCAAGGATGGCGTGAAATGCGTGCTGACGCTGGCCAAGGGGGACTGGGCGCACAGCCTGGCCGACGCCGAGGGCGGATTCGTCACCATCGTGATCGAGGAGCGTTCGAAGCTGCTGGACGAGGGTGATTCGCTGGCCGTCGAGCCAGACCAGAAGTCCCTGCTCGGCGAGGCGGCCTGACCATGGCAGCGCTGACGCTCGAATGGAAAGACGCAGCGGCGGCGCTGCCCGACGACGACACCCTAGTGCTGATCGCACTGGACAACGGCGAGGTCTGGCCCGCCGAGCGCGACTGCGGCCGCTGGATCTACATCAGCGGCTGCGAGATCCGCAAGCAGGTCACTCACTGGATGCACCTGCCGCCGGCGCCAGCCGCGGCCCACAACGATAACAACGAGGAAACGAAGCATGCCGCGTGACGCAACCCTGACCCGCGAGGTCACCCACTTCCACTTCTGCTGCGGCATCGGTGGCGCCGCCAAAGGCTTCAACAAGGCGAACCCGCGCGTTGGCGCGGTCGCCGCGCGCTTCCGCTGCCTTGGCGGCGTCGACGTGTCGCCTTCGGCCATCCGCGACTTCCACCGCCTGGCGGGCGTGCCGGGAACGGTGATGGACCTGTTCACCCGCGAGCAGTACATCGCCTTTCATGGCAAGGAACCGCCGGCGGATTGGCGCGAGATGGGCCCGGCCGACATCCGGCGCGCCGCCGGCAACGAACGCCCGAACATCGTGTTCATCAGCAGTCCGTGCAAGGGCGCGTCCGGGCTACTGTCCGAGACCATGAGCCAGACGCCGAAGTACCAGGCGCTCAACGCGCTCACGCTGCGCTGCATCTGGCTGATGGCCGAGGCCTGGGCTGACGACCCGGTCGACCTGATCGTGTTCGAGAACGTGCCGCGGCTGGCCACGCGCGGAAGGCACCTGCTGGACCAGATCAACCAGGTGCTGCAGAGCTACGGCTATGCGGTGGCCGAGACCACGCACGACTGCGGCGAGCTGGGCGGCTTGGCCCAGTCGCGCAAGCGCTTCCTGCTGGTGGCGCGTCACGCCGAGAAAGTGCCGCCGTTCCTGTACGAGCCGGACAAGAAGCGCCTGCGTGCCGTGGGCGATGTGCTGGGCCGCATGCCGTTCCCCGGCGACCAGGCCGGCGGCCCGATGCATCGCATTCCGCGCCTGCAGTGGAAGACCTGGGTGCGCCTGGCGTTCGTGGAGGCCGGCAGCGATTGGCGCAGCCTGAACCGCTTAGCGGTCGACAACGGCCACCTGCGTGACTACCTGATCGTGCCGGAGATGCACCGCGGCGCCCTGGGCGTGAACGACTGGAGCCAGCCGACCGGCACCATCACCAGCCGCGGCTTCCCCATGAATGGAAACTTCTCGGTCGCAGACCCCCGCCACATGGGCCCGGACAAGCATAGCAACGAGCTGCGCGTCGGCGAATGGGACGATGCAGCCCGCGTGGTCTCCAGCGCGCACGGCACGGGCCAATGCATCGCCGACCCGCGCTACACGAACAGCGGTGACTACGGCCAGCTCGGCGTGCGCAGCTGGGAGGAGCCGACTGGCACGATTACCGCCCAGCGCTCGCCTATCCAGGGCGGTTTCTCGGTTGCCGACCCGCGCGCCGGCGGCGCCGACACGCACAAGAACGTGTATCGCATCGTCCCGTGGAGCGGCGCGGCCGGCACGGTCACCAGCGGCCACGGCCCGAGCAGCGGTGGTGGCTGCGTTGCCGACCCACGGTCGACCAGCGCGTTCGACGGCGCGGGCAAGTACATGGTGACGCCATTCGATGAACCGGCCGGCACCGTGATCGGCGCTAGCACCACGGGGCAGGGCGCCTTCGCGGTCGCAGACCCGCGCACCAGCATGAACGGAACCCGCGGAAAAGGCGACGCCTACCTGACCGGCGGCCACTACGGCGTGGTGCCCTGGGATTCGCCGAGCGGCGCCGTGAGCGCTGCCGCGCGCCAGGACAATGGCCGCTGGTCGGTCGCGGATCCGCGCGTGCTGCCGGCGCTGGACCAGAAGACCGTCGCCATCATCCGGTCGCTCGACGGCACCTGGCACCGCCCGTTCACTACGCTCGAGCTGGCCGCGCTGCAGAGCCTGATCGAGCCCGAAGAGTTCCTGCTGCTGGACGGCGCGAGCGACAGCGTATGGCGCGAGCACATCGGCAACCTGGTGCCGCCGGATGCGGCGACGGCAATCGCGGAAGTCATGGGCACCACGCTGCTGCTGGCCTGGGGCGGTGAAACCTTTGTGCTGAGCGCGACCCCGATCTGGGTGCGCAATGTGGCGCTCGCCCTGACGATGCCAGGGCAGGGAGCAGCAGCGTGAATCAGGCCGACATCTACGGTGCCTGCGCGCACCGGCGGCCGACGAAGTCTTTACCGCCCTCGATGGTGGAGGGCTCCCGATTCATCGTTGCATACGTTCACGACCTCATGAATGTAGTCGAGAGTGGTGCGAAGCATGGCATAAACGTGTTCCGTAAAGTTATGCAGTTCCTCTGCGCTCAACCCGCCGTAATGCGCAATCGTTCCGGTGAAGAGCTTCTTTGCGGAGTCAAGCTGGTCGGAAACGTGTGCGAGCTTAACGGCTGTGTTATTGCGAAGAGCAACCAATGGAACCAGCTCGCCCATTTCCCACGGCGCGATAGAGGACAGCCTGAATTGCATGTCCTTCAGATTATCGACGGACAGCTGAATGGGTGTTTCCAACGACGTCGACAGCGTCTGACATGTGCTGGAAACCATCGCCTCTGCATGCACGAGTCGCAGAACCATGCGGGCCGCGTGCAGGCGCGCCAACGTCAGGTCGTCGTTGGCCTTTTGTCGAGACTGCGAAGTTGCAAGGTAGATCGTCCCGATCAAGGTTCCCACCGTGCCAATCGCGCCTACCCAAGCGGCCCAGTCGCCGTTTTTGAAACCAACCGATGTACCAGTGTGAGTTAGCCCGACCACAACGGCACCCAACAGACCCCAGAGAAGATAGCGCTTGATCATCGATTCGCAAGAATATTTACGTGAAGGAATATTAACATGAGCCGGACCCCACCCGAACTGCTCGCCCCGTATAAGTCCGCCCTGGTGGCCGCTGGCCGCGACGCGATGCGCGTCATCCACGAGACCGGCGCCGCCGGCGCGCGCTATGAGATCCCCGGCACCGTGCCGCAGTGCCTGATCGTGATCGGCGAGGAAGCTGAGGTCGCGAAGCTGCTGCGCGCGCCGTCTCGCGAGCCGATGCTGGGCGGCCGCCGCGCTGGCGATCCGCCGCCCGATCTGCTGCAGTGGGAAGAGCCCACGCCCGGCGCGGCGCGCAAGTGGACGATCCTAATGACCAGCGAGGGCCACGGCCTGGCCGGTGTCTTGGGCAGCAAGTTCGAGCACGCGCCGGACAAGTACGAGCGCATCGACGTGGTGGAGCTGGAGCCGTTCGTGGACCAGCTGGCATCGGCGCTCGAGCAGAACGCCCAGCACCTCGAGACGGTGCAGCAGCTGCGCGCGCAGATGGCGGAGCTGCAGCGCCAGGTCGTGGCCCGCGACGCCGTGCTGGAAGAGGCGGCGCTGGCTGCTGAGCAGGTGGAGGATCAGTACCACAGGCACCAGAGCACGCGTTACCCCGAAATGCGCGACGACGCCGAGAGCGGCGCCGCCGCGTGCGTCTTCGCGATCCGCGCGCTCAAGGGCCAGCTTGCTGCTGCCCCAGCGGCAGTCGCCCAGGAAGGCGGTGCTGCGTGATCCCAGCGTACCCGCTCCAGTGGCCGGCCGGCTGGCCGCGCACGCCCGCCGCCGAGACCAGGCCGGGCCGGTTCGGTGTGAAGAGATCCGACAAGGCCTACACCACCTTCGGCGAGATCACCATTGCCGAGGCGACAAAGCGGGTGCTTGCCGAGTTGGCGCGCATGGGCGTCGACCGCCAGGACGTGGTGATCTCGACCAACCTGGCCCTGCGCTTGGATGGCCTGCCGCGCTCCGGCCAGGCCGCACCGCGCGACACCGGCGCGGCCGTGTACTGGCAGACCCGGAAGGGCGAGCGCCGGGTGATGGCCATCGACCAGTATTACCGCGTCGAGGAGAACCTGGCAGCCATCGCGGCGACGCTGGACGCCATGCGCGCGATCGAGCGGCACGGCGGCGCGCAGATCCTCGACCGGGCCTTTACCGGGTTCACGGCGCTGCCGGCGCCGACCGCGCGCCGCTCCTGGCGCGAGGTGATGGATTTCGGCGCGGCCACGCCCACCAGCGACCAGCTGCGCCGTCGATATCGCGAGCTGGCCAGCACCAGGCACCCGGACCGCGCTGGCGGCAGCGATGCGGCGATGTCGGAGCTGAACGTGGCCCTGGCCGAGGCCGAAAAGGAGATCAGGATGAAAAAGGAGGATTGACGATGCTGCGATACGTGACGATCCCGAAGTTCGCCGAACAGTCGGGCTACACCGAGGACGCCATCCGAACCAAGATCCGGGACGGGATATGGCTGGAAGGCAAAATATGGACGAAGGCGCCCGATAACCGGGTGCTCATTGACGTGGAAGGATATAGGGAATGGGTAGAGACGGGCGGGGAGTTAAAGCTGCGTCGGAAAGCAGCATCGAAATCAGTTTCATGTATAAGGGCGCCAGGTGCCGGGAAAGGGTCCCTCTCAAGCCCACGGCCGCTAACCTGAAAAGGGCGGAGCAGCACCGCGCGGCGATCCTACACGCGATCGCCAGCGGCAGCTTCGACTACAAGGCGACGTTCCCGGAGTCGAAGATCGCAGCCAGATTCGAAGAAGCGGAGGCGACGCCGGGGGAGCTGACCACGGTCGCCGACTTCCTCGATAAGTGGCTGGACGCGCAGAAGCTCGAGCTCAAGGCCAGCACCTACGACACCTATAGGAAGATCGTAATCGGCAAGCTTGATCCATGGTTCGGCAAGCTGAAGCTGCCCGAGCTGAGGCGCAAGCACGTACGCGACCGACTGGCGAGCTACCCGGCCGGGAACAAGACCCTGGGCAACATTCAGAGTGTGCTGCGCGCGGCGCTCGACGCTGCCCTCGATGACGAGCTGATCGAGATCAACCCGCTGGCGGGCTACACCTACAAGAAGAAGAAGGCGCTGACGAAGCCCGAGGACGAGATCGACATCTTCGACCGGGCCGAGCAGGCAGCGATCCTGGCCGCGCTGGAAGGGCAGGGCCGCAACCTGGTGCAGTTCGCGTTCTGGACCGGGCTGCGCACGTCGGAGCTGGTTGCACTGGACTGGGGCGACATCGACTTTCTCCGCGGCGTGGTGCGGGTGTCGCGCGCGCAGACGCAGCACGCCGATGAGCCAGAAGCCCCCAAGACGGACGCGGGCCGGCGCGAGGTGAAGCTGCTGGAGATGGCGGCCGAGGCGTTGGCAGCGCAGAGGGCGCACACCTACCTGAAGGGCAAGGAAGTCTTCCAGAACCCACAGACCCTTGAACGCTGGGCCGGGGATCAGCCGATCCGCAAGACCATGTGGCAATGGGCGTTGAAGCGCGCCGGGGTGCGCTATCGCTACCCGTACCAGACCCGTCACACCTACGCCAGCATGATGCTGTCGGCCGGAGAGCATCCGATGTGGGTGGCGCAGCAGATGGGGCACAGCGACTGGTCGATGATCATCCGCCGCTACGGCAAGTGGATGCCGGAGGCCGACAGTGGCGCGGGCAGCAGGGCAGAGGAAATCTTCGGAAAGAAAAAGGACGCCGCGAAGGTCTCCGGGGCGTCCTGATCGGGCTGTCATTATGTTGGCATTACCAGCCCCATTCGGCCCGGTTCTACCCCATTTAATGGCAGCATGCAGAATCTAAGTCATTGATTCTACAGAATGTACTGGTGGAGGCGGAGGGAATCGAACCCTCGTCCGCAAGCACTCTACAGACAGTTCTACATACTTAGCACTATCGATTAATTTAACCTGGACAACGGGGATGTGCACCCTTTGTACAAGCGAGTCACCTATTTTTTAACAGTCGACCAAGTGACCCGGCCTACTGCGAGCCCCTGTAAATGACTCTACTGCCTTGCGGCCACCCCAGGGGCGAGGTGTTGTAGAGCTAGCAGCAATTAAGCTGCGAGTGCGTACGAGTTATCGTTTGCAGTTATTGATTTCTGGATGTATTTACGAGGTAACCAGTCCTCGGTATGCCCTGCGCTGCTTTGCAACCCACGTCGAAACCAGGTCGCCCCCAACGAAAGAACGTTCATTGTACTCCAATTCGGCGGCCCGTGCAGCCGGACTGCTTAGAACCCGCTTAATGTCAAGTAGGTCGAATAGATATGCTCACAGCATGACGAAACTGCAATATCATGGCCCGGCTACGCGCTCTGCGTCACACTCCGACTAGGGATGGCAATGGTCTGTATCGTCTGCGGTAATACCCAAACTGCGGGGCTCGCATCGTGGCATGCGACCTGTCCGGCATGCCAGTACGAAAGCGCGGCCTTGTCCGTCGCGATCAACCAGCATACCGGGCCCGAGGTCAACGAGGCCGAGCGCGAAGCCGGCCTGAAGGCCCTGCGGCTCGAGAATTTCCGTGCCATCGTCCAGTACGCCAAACGCCATGTGCGGCCCGGTGCGCGCAGCCTGCTCGATGTGGGCAGCGCCCACGGCTGGTTCCTCGAGACGGCGCGCGAGGATTTCGACGTGCTCGGCGTCGAACCCGACGCGGTCGTCGGCGCCCGCGCCGCCGCACGCGGCCTGCCGGTGCGCGCGGGCTTCTTTCCCGACGTGCTGGACGAGGACGAGCGCTTCGACGTGATCGTCTTCAACGACGTCATCGAGCATATCCCGGACATCCGCAGCGCCCTCGACGCCTGCCGGCAGCGCCTGAATCCGGACGGCATCCTGATCCTCAACCTGCCGAACAGCCGCGGCTTCTTCTACCGCCTGTCCAAGACGATCGCGCGCCTGGGCTGGCGTACGCCCTTCGAGCGGCTGTGGCAGAAAGACCTGCCGTCGCCGCACGTGCATTACTTCAGCACCGGCAACCTGGCGCAGCTGGTGGCGGGACGGGGCTTCGACCTGGTCGACAGCGCCGAGCTGCCGGCCCTGCGCGCCAAGGGATTGCGCGAACGGCTGAGTTGCGCCGGCAATGTCCCGCTGGTCTCGCTATGGGTGCAGTACATCGCCATCCTATGCGCGATTCCGGTTCTGCGCATCTTCCCGAGCGACATCATCGTCTGCATTTTCCGAAAAAAAGCCGCAGGCTGAGTGCCTGCGGCTTTTGGACGGTGAACCTGCTGCTTAACGGTTGCGGTTGGCGATCTCGTTGCCGAGCATGCCACCGCCGATGATGCCGGCCACGGTGGCGAGCTTCTTGCCGTTGCCGCCGCCGATCTGGTTACCGATCAGGCCGCCGATCACGGCGCCGGTTCCGATGCCGACATAGTTCGGCTGGGCCGGGGCCGGGGCCGGGGCCGGCTGCGGATAGTAGCGCGGCTCGCTCCTCGGCTTCGCGTGCACCACACGGGTCTTCTCGACCACCCTCACCACCGGCTTCTCACGAATCACTTCCTTGATCACGACCGGTGCTGGTGCGGGCTGGGCCGCAGGCTGCATGTAGGCGACCGGCATGGCCATCTGCGGCGCCGGACCGGCTGCCAGCTGGGTGGCCAGCTGCGGCGTCACCGGGGTGGCCGACAGCGGCTGGCCCTGGACCGCGGCAGCCGGCACCATCACGACCTGGCCTTGCGCCGTCGTCACCGGCACGAACTGCGGCTGTTGCACCGGCTGCTGCGCCGCGTAGGGCGAAGCGGCTGCCAGCTGGGCTGCCGGGACGTCGGGTGCGCTGTTCGAGTTCGGCAGCAGGCCGGTGATGGCGGCGGCGCCGGTCAGGCTGACAATCACGACCGACGCGGCGGCAGCGGCCATCAGGGGATGAATGCGGTTGAGGCGGGTGGTTTCCATGTTCTTCTCCGTAAATGACGTTGTTGTCGTATGGGAGTAGATTACCGGTGAGCCCGCCGTAGAACTAGACCAAAGCCTGTATCAATCGTAAAGACTTGTAAGCGGCCGGCGCTCCGGTGGCCGGCACTCCGGCAGGCTAGGCGGCCGACCTGGCCGCGCCTGCGCTTTCCACCACGGTGCGCAGGGTCTGCAGCAGGTCGGTCGGGGTGTCGAGCAGGTAGTCGGCGCCCCAGGTCGAGGGTTCGATGGCGCCGCAGTAGCCCCAGTTGCAGGCCACCGTGACCATGCCGGCGGCGTGGCCGGCTTCGACGTCGCGCTTGTCGTCGCCCACGTACCAGCAGTGCGACGGGTCGACGCCGAGGCGGCGCGCGCCTTCCAGCAGCGGGGCAGGGTGGGGCTTGGGGAAGCCGGTGGTGTCGCCCGATACCACGCAGCCCGCGTGCGACAGGCCGATCTGCGGGATCAGCGGGTCGGTGAAGCGCGCCGGCTTGTTGGTGACGATGCCCCAGGCCATGCCGGCCTGTTCGATCCCGTGCAGCAGTTCGGTGATGCCGCCGAACAGCGAGCTGTGCACCGCCATGGTTTCCTGGTAGCGGTCGAACCACTGCATGCGCAGCTCTTCATAGCCCTCGTCTCCCGGCGCCAGGCCGAAGGCGGCGCCGATCATCCCGCGCGCACCGGCGGACGCGGTGGGGCGCAGTACCGAATACGGGGTCGGCGGCAGGCCGCGCTCGGTACGCAGCCAGTTGACGGCGGCCGCGAGGTCGGGCGCGGTGTCGGCCAGCGTACCATCGAGGTCGAACAGGATGGCACGCGGTGCCGGCAGGACGGTCAGGAGAGTCATGGAAAGTTCGGGCTGAAGTTCAGAGCGGCTTGGTGCACGCCACCATGTAGTTCACATCGGTGTCGTTGTTGAGCGAGTAGATCTTGGTGAGCGGGTTGTAGGTCAGGCCCTTCAGGCCGTCGACCTGCAAACCCGCCAGCCGTGCGAACTGCGAGAGTTCGGCCGGCGTGATGAATTTGGCGTAATCATGGGTGCCGCGCGGCAGCATGCGCAGGACGTATTCCGCGCCGATGACGGCGAACAGATAGGACTTCGGGTTGCGGTTGAGCGTCGAGAAGAACACGTGGCCGCCCGGCTTGACCAGGGTGGCCGCGGCCTGCACGATCGAGGCCGGATCCGGCACGTGCTCGAGCATTTCCATGCAGGTGACCACGTCGAACTGGCCGGCTTCCTCGGCAGCCATCTCTTCGGCCGCGATGTGCTTGTAGCGCACTTCGACGCCGGATTCCAGGCTGTGCAGGTCGGCGACCTTCAGCGCCTTTTTCGACAGGTCGATGCCGGTGACCTTGGCGCCCTTGCGCGCCATGGCTTCGGACAGCACGCCGCCGCCGCAGCCGATGTCGATCACTTTCCTGCCCAGCAGCGGGGCGCGCGCGTTGATCCACTCGAGACGCAGCGGGTTGATTTCGTGCAGCGGGCGGAATTCAGACGTCGGGTCCCACCAGCGGTGCGCCAACTCGCTGAATTTCTGGATTTCTAATGGGTCTGCGTTCGTAGTCATACTCGGATCATACTGGAAATGGGGCTTGTCACGGAGTGCCGCACAGAAAATTTGTAATCGGCTGTAGACGGACTCTTGGGCTTACTTCTTGCCATAAACGAAAAAAAACCCCGCCTGAGCGGGGTTTCGTTGCGCAAAGCGCAAGGATTACTTGTTGACGGTACGGGTACCGACGACTTCGATTTCCACGCGGCGGTTCTTGGCGCGGCCGCTTGACGTCTTGTTGTCGGCTTCCGGCTGCTTCTCGCCCTTGCCTTCGGTGTAGATGCGGTTCTCTTCCACGCCCTTGCCCTTCAGGTAGGCCTTGACGGCTTCGGCGCGGCGGATCGACAGTTTCTGGTTGTAGGCATCGGTGCCGATCGAGTCGGTGTGGCCGACGGCAATGATGACTTCCAGGTTCATGTCGCCCAGCTTCGAAACCAGGTCGTCGAGCGATGCCTTGCCGGCCGGCTTCAGCACGGCCTTGTCGAAATCGAAGAAGGCGTCAGCCGAGTAGGACACTTTTTCCGAGGTCGGGACCGGGGCAGGCGCCGGGGCAGGTGCCGGTTCAGCGACCGGGGCTGGCGGCGGCGGTGGCGGCGGCGGCGCGACGCACTTGCCGTTTTCGAGCTTCTCCGGCGGCACGCACAGCGGCGCGTCGCAACCCGGGACCGCGTCTGCCGGGGTCCAGTAGCCGGTACGCCAGCACAGGCCGAAAGGATTGCGGGCGATCACGCCGCGGCTGTCCTGCACGTAGGCGCTGTAGGGGGTACGCGCCTTGATGTCGGTGGTCAGCGGGGCATACGGCGCATCGCTTTGGGCGAATGCGTTGCCCGCGAGCGCAGCCGAAGCAGCGAGCAGGAGGGTGGCCAGTTTATTCATGTTTTTTTTCCTTTCGGTAAATTCCGTGCGAAAGCAGCGTAGCGTGTACTCAAAACATTAACACAGTGTCCACGTTGCATGTTTCGCATTGTGAAACAAGCAATTAATTTCCTGTCCATTTTGCCACATGCACCAAAATCGCACGACTGCACCTAAATCAAACGCAATGCATATTCTTGTTGACGTTGTTTTGTTGCAACATTCAGTCAAGCGGACCAGGCCGACATCGACAATGCTGGAACTGTCCGCCTCCGAAACTGGAATTGTGCTGGTGCTAAGTGGGCCATGGTAGAATCGTCCGTTGCAACTCATAACCATTAGCCTGAAAGCAGTCGACCCGCCCAATGGATCAATTCGCAAAAGAAACAGTTCCCATTTCCCTAGAAGAAGAAATGCGCAAGAGCTACCTCGATTACGCGATGAGCGTGATCGTGGGCCGTGCATTGCCGGATGCACGCGACGGCCTCAAGCCGGTGCACCGCCGCGTGCTGTTCGCGATGCAAGAGATGAACAACGTGTGGAACCGCCCGTACCTGAAGTGCGCGCGTGTGGTCGGCGAGACCATGGGTAAGTTCCACCCGCACGGCGACGCGTCCATCTACGACACCCTGGTCCGCATGGCCCAGGACTTCTCGCTGCGCTACACCCTCGTGGACGGGCAGGGCAACTTCGGCTCGATCGATGGCGACAGCGCCGCGGCGATGCGCTACACGGAGTGCCGCCTCGACAAGATTGCCCAGGAACTGCTGGCGGACATCGACAAGGACACCGTCGATTTCCAGCCGAACTATGACGGCAAGGAAAAAGAACCGACGGTCCTGCCGACCAAGATCCCGAATCTGCTCATCAACGGTTCCTCGGGCATCGCGGTGGGCATGGCCACCAATATCCCGCCGCACAACCTGTCGGAAGTCATCAACGGCGCCCAGCACCTGCTGAAGAACCCGGACTGCACCATCGACGAGCTGATCGAGCTGATCCCGGCGCCTGACTTCCCGACCGCCGGCATCATCTACGGCGTCTCGGGCGTGCGCGACGGTTACCGCACCGGCCGCGGCCGCGTGGTGATGCGCGCCAAGACCCATTTCGAGGAATACGGCAAGGACGGCGGCCGCGTCGCGATCATCATCGACGAGCTGCCGTATCAGGTAAATAAAAAATCGCTGCTCGAGCGTATCGCCGAGAACGTGCGCGACAAGAAGCTGGAAGGCATCAGCGACATCCGCGACGAATCCGACAAGTCGGGCATGCGCGTGGTCATTGAACTGAAGCGCGGCGAAGTGCCGGAAGTGGTGCTGAACAACCTGTACAAGCAGACCCAGCTGCAGGACACCTTCGGCATGAACATGGTGGCGCTGGTCAACGGCCAGCCGAAGCTGCTGAACCTCAAGCAGATGCTCGAGTGCTTCCTGTCGCACCGCCGCGAAGTGGTCACCCGCCGCACCGTGTTCGAGCTGCGCAAGGCGCGCGAGCGCGGCCACATGCTGGAAGGCCTGGCGGTGGCGCTGGCCAACATCGACGACTTCATCGCGATCATCAAGGCCGCGCCGACGCCGCCGATCGCGAAGGTCGAGCTGATGCAGCGCGGCTGGGATTCGTCCCTGGTGCGCGAAATGCTGAGCCGTACCGAACTGGGCGCTTCGGGCGGCATCGAAGCCTTCCGTCCGGAGCACCTGCCGAAGCACTACGGCATGCAGCACGACGGCATGTACAAGCTGTCCGACGAGCAGGCCCAGGAAATCCTGCAGATGCGCCTGCAGCGCCTGACCGGCCTGGAACAGGACAAGATCGTCAACGAGTACAAGGAAGTGATGGATCACATCGCCGACCTGCTCGACATCCTGGCCCGCCCGGAGCGCGTCACCACCATCATCAGCGACGAGATGGTGCAGATCAAGAGCGACTATGCCGACAACGGCAAGGATACCCGCCGCTCGGTGATCGAACACAATGCCAGCGACCTCGAGACCGAAGACCTGATCACCCCGCAGGACATGGTGGTCACCTTGTCGCACACCGGCTACATGAAGTCGCAGCCGATCGCCGAATACCGTGCCCAGAAGCGCGGCGGCCGCGGCAAGCAGGCGATGGCGACCAAGGACGAAGACTGGATCGACCAGCTGTTCATCGCCAACACCCACGACTACATGCTGTGCTTCTCGAACCGCGGCCGGATGTACTGGCTGAAGGTGTGGGAAGTGCCGCAGGGCTCGCGCAACTCGCGCGGCAAGCCGATCGTCAACATGTTCCCGCTGCAGGACGGCGAGAAGATCACCGTGATCCTGCCGCTGTCGGGCGAGAACCGGACCTTCCCGGAAGACCACTACGTGTTCATGGCGACCTCGCTCGGCACCGTCAAGAAGACTCCGCTGAAGGACTTCAGCAACCCGCGCAAGGCCGGCATCATCGCAGTCGACCTCGACGAGGGCGACGTGCTGGTGGGCGCCGCGCTGACCGACGGCCAGCACGACGTGATGCTGTTCTCGGACGGCGGCAAGGCAGTGCGCTTCGACGAGAACGACGTGCGTCCGATGGGCCGTACCGCGCGCGGCGTGCGCGGCATGAACCTGGAAGAAGGGCAGCAGGTCATCGCCCTGCTGGTGGCCGAGAACGAGCAGCAGTCGGTGCTCACGGCCACCGAGAACGGCTTCGGCAAGCGTACCCCGATCACGGAGTACACCCGCCACGGCCGCGGCACCAAGGGCATGATCGCGATCCAGACCTCCGAGCGTAACGGCAAGGTGGTGGCCGCGACCCTGGTCGATACCACCGACGAGATCATGCTGATCACGACCGGCGGCGTCCTGATCCGCACCCGCGTCGCCGAGATCCGCGAGATGGGCCGCGCGACCCAGGGCGTGACCCTGATCGCGGTGGAGGACGGCACCAAGCTGTCCGGCCTGCAGCGCATCGTCGAGACCGACCTGGAAGAGGTCGAGATCGAACAGGCACCGCAGTAAAGCACCAGACGGGCCGCGTTGATGCGGCCCGTTTTTTTCGCCGGGCAGGAGCGCCCGCGTTTTATCACCATCACGACAACAATGAAAAAAATCGTTCTCGCCCTGACCGCTGCCCTTAGCTTCGCAGCCTTCCCTTCGTTCGCCCTGGCCGCGCCCGGCGCCGATCCGCAAGCCACCGCCGCCGTGAAAGCCATGTTCGAGGCGATGGAAATGCGCAAGAACATGAGCGCGATGGTCGCCCAGATGCAGCAGGCCATGCCGGCCATGATGCGCCAGCAGCTGGCCGGCATGATCCAGGCCGACCCCAAGCTGGATGCGGCGCAGAAGAAGGAAGCCCTGGCGAAGGTCGAGCAGACGCTGCCGCGCGTGTCCCAGTCGATCGGCAAGATCTTCAGCGATCCGACCCTGATGGATGCCATGATCGACGAGATGGTGCCGCTGTACGCCAACAACTACACGGTCGCCGAGATCAAGGAGCTGGCGGCGTTCTACCAGAGCCCGGTCGGCCGCAAGATGATGAGCCTGTCGCCGAAGCTGGCGGCCGAAGGCATGGCGGCGTCCCAGCGCGTGATGATGCCGCGCGTGGCCAAGCTGATGCAGGAAGTAGCGCAGGACGTGCAGAAACCGTAACAGAGAAAGGACCGCATGACGAACCAGATCTTCAACTTTTCGGCCGGTCCGGCCGTCCTCCCGAAGGAAGTGCTGCAGCAGGCCGCCAGCGAAATGCTCGACTGGCACGGCAGCGGCATGTCGGTGATGGAGATGAGCCACCGCGGTCCGGAATTCATCTCCATCTACAAGCAGGCGGAAGCCGACCTGCGCGAGCTGCTGGCCGTGCCCAGCAACTACAAGATCCTGTTCATGCAGGGCGGGGGACTGGGCCAGAACGCCATCATCCCGATGAACCTGGCGGGTTGCTGCGCGCAGCCGGCCACGATCGACTTCATCCACACCGGTTCGTGGTCGGGCAAGTCGATCAAGGAAGCCAAGCGCTACGCCCATGTCAACGTGGCGGCGAGCAGCGAGGCGACCGGCTTCACCGGCGTGCCGCCGCAGTCCTCGTGGAACCTGAGCCCGGGCGCGGCCTACCTGCACATCTGCACCAACGAGACCATCGACGGCGTCGAGTACAACTTCGTCCCCGAGATCGAGCCGCGCGTGCCGATCGTGGCCGACATGTCCTCGCACATCCTGTCGCGCAAAATCGACGTGTCGAAGTATGGCGTGATCTTCGCCGGCGCCCAGAAGAACATCGGCCCGGCCGGTCTCACGATCGTGATCGTGCGCGACAACCTGCTGGAAGACGCGCTGCCGATCTGCCCCTCGGCCTTCCACTGGAAGACCGTGGCCGAACACGAATCCATGTTCAACACGCCGCCGACCTACGCGATCTACATCGCCGGACTGGTGTTCGCCCACCTCAAGAAGCAGGGCGGGGTGGCGGCGATGGAACAGACGAACATCGACAAAGCGCGCCTGCTGTACCAGGCGCTGGATGCGGACGACTTCTACCAGAATCGCGTCTCGCACGAATTCCGTTCGCGCATGAACATACCGTTCTACCTGCGCGACGAATCCCTGAACGACAAATTCCTGGCCGGCGCGAAGGCGCGCGGGCTGCTGCAACTGAAGGGCCACAAGTCCGTCGGCGGCATGCGGGCGTCGATCTACAATGCGATGCCGCTCGAGGGTGTGCAGGCCCTCGTCGATTATTTGAACGAATTCGCGGGACGTTGATCCGCGATCGTCGGGCGGGCGGCTCTGCCGTCCACCCGACGGAAATAATACGAGCTTACGATGAATGACAAACTTCTCCCCCTGCGCGAGCAGATCGATGCAATCGATGCGCAAATCCTCGACCTCCTGAGCCGGCGCGGCCAGATCGCCCAGCAGGTCGGCCACGTCAAGGCCGAGACCAATGCCCCGGTGTTCCGTCCCGAACGCGAAGCCCAGGTGCTGCGCGGCGTGGCCGAGCGCAATCCCGGCCCGCTGAAGGACCGCGACGTCCAGACCATCTTCCGCGAGATCATGTCGTCCTGCCGCGCGCTGGAAAAGCGCGTGACGGTGGCCTATCTCGGCCCGTCCGGCACCTTCAGCGAGCAGGCGGTGTACCAGCAGTTCGGCACCGCCATCGAGACGCTGCCCTGCGTCTCGATCGACGAGGTGTTCCGCGCCACCGAGGCCGGCACCGCCGACTTCGGCGTGGTCCCGGTCGAGAACTCGTCCGAGGGCGCGATCAACCGCACCCTCGACCTGATGCTGGCCACGACCACCGTGATCAGCGGCGAGATCTCGATCCCGGTCCATCACAGCCTGATGACCAAGACCGGCAGCATGGACGGTGTACGCGTGGTGTGCGCCCACTCGCAGGCACTGGCCCAGTGCCAGGTCTGGCTCAACCTGCACCATCCGGGCATCGAGCGCCGCGCGGTGGCGTCGAATGCCGAAGCCGCGATCCTGGCCAGCCAGGACCCAAGCGTGGCGGCCATCGCCAGCGAGATGGCGGGCGAGCAGTACCAGCTCGGCGTGGTGCAGGCCCACATCCAGGACGACCCGCACAACCGTACCCGCTTCGCCGTGATCGGCAGCCTGGAAACGGGGCCCTCGGGCCGCGACCACACCTCGATCGTGCTGGCCGTGCCGAACAAGGCCGGCGCCGTCTACAACCTGCTGGCGCCGCTGGCCAGGCACGGCGTATCGATGACCCGCTTCGAGTCGCGCCCGGCGCGCATCGGCACCTGGGAGTATTACTTCTACGTCGACATCGAGGGCCACGTGCGCGATGCCGCTGTCGCCCGCGCCCTCGGCGAGCTCAAAGACAACGCCGCCTTCTTCAAGGTCCTGGGTTCCTACCCGCAGAGCCTCTGATTTCACTTACTTATTTCGAGAATCCCCATGTCGCAACTCGGTCCAGATTACGTCCGCGCCATCGCCCCTTACCAGGCCGGCAAACCCATCGCTGAAGTCGCCCGCGAGTTCGGCCTCGACGAAGCCAAGATCGTCAAGCTCGCCTCGAACGAAAACCCGTTCGGCGTGCCGGAATCGAGCCGCGCCGCGATGGCCCAGGCAGCCGCCGATCTCGGCCGCTACCCGGACGCCAACGGCTTCGAACTGAAGTCCGCCCTGTCCGCGCGCTACGACGTGCCGGCCGATTGGATCACCCTGGGCAACGGCAGCAACGACATCCTGGAAATCGCCGCGCACGCCTTCGTGCAAAAGGGCGAGGCCGTGGTGTATTCGCAGTACTCGTTCGCGGTGTACGCGCTGGCCACGCAGGGCGTGGGCGGCCGCGCCATCGTGGTCCCGGCCAAGGACTACGGCCACGACCTGGATGCGATGGCCGCCGCCATCGACGCCGACACCCGCCTGGTCTACGTCGCCAACCCGAACAACCCGACCGGCACCTTCATCCCGGCCGCGCAGATCGAAGCCTTCCTGCAGAAAGTCCCGAGCAATGTGGTCGTGGTGCTGGACGAGGCCTATAACGAATACCTGGCGCCGGAACACCAGTTCGAGTCGAGCCAGTGGGTGCGCAAGTACCCGAACCTGGTCGTCTCGCGCACCTTCTCCAAGGCCTACGGCCTGGCGGGCCTGCGCGTGGGCTTCGCCATCGCCCAGCCGGCGGTGACCGACCTGATGAACCGCATCCGCCAGCCCTTCAACGTCAATTCGCTGGCCCAGGCCGCCGCGATCGCCGCGCTCAACGACAAGGCTTTCCTGGAGAAGGGCGCGCAGAACAACGCCGCGGGCTACCGGCAGCTGACCGCCGCTTTCGACGAGCTGGGCCTGCAGTACGTGCCGTCCTTCGGCAACTTCGTGCTGGTGAAGGTCGGCGACGACGACCAGGCCGGCGCGCGCGTCAACCTGGCCCTGTTGAAGCAGGGCGTGATCGTGCGCCCGGTCGGCAACTACGGCCTGCACCAGTGGCTGCGCATCTCGATCGGCCTGCCGGAAGAGAATGCGGCCTTCATCTCAGCATTGAAGAAGGTGCTCGGCTGAATGATTGACCGCCTCGTCATCGTCGGCGCCGGCCTGATCGGCGGTTCCTTCGCGCTGGCCCTGAAGGCGGCCGGCGCGGTGCGTACCGTGGCGGGGCTGGGCCGTTCGCCGGAAGCGATGGCGCGCGCGCTGGAGCTGGGCATCATCGACGAGATCTGCGCCTCGCCGCAGGAAGCCATGCGCGGCGCCGACCTGGTGCTGCTGGCCGCGCCGGTAGGGCAGACCGCAGCGATCCTGGCATCGCTGCTGCCGCACCTCGAGCCGCAGACCACCATCACCGACGCCGGCAGCACCAAGTGCGACGTCGTGGCCGCGGCCCGCGCGGCGCTGGGCGGGCGCATTGGGCAGTTCGTGCCGGGCCATCCGATCGCCGGCAGCGAATCGAACGGCCCGGATGCCGCCATGGCCGGCCTGTACCGCGGCAAGAAGACCGTGCTGACGCCGCTGCCGGAAAATGATCCGCTGGATGTCGAACGCGTGGCCGCCGCCTGGCGCCATTGCGGTTCGCTCATCCATCGCTTGAGCCCCGCCGACCACGACCGCGTGTTCGCCGCCGTCAGCCACCTGCCGCACCTGCTGGCCTATGCGCTGGTGGACGACATCGCCGCCAAGCCGCACGCCGATCTGCTGTTCCAGTACGCCGCCAGCGGCTTCCGCGATTTCACCCGCATCGCCGGCTCTTCGCCGGAAATGTGGCGCGACATCAGCCTGGCCAACCGCGAGGCCTTGCTCACCGAGCTGGATGCATATCTGGCACAATTGACTACATTGCGGGCGAGGCTCGCCGCCGCCGACGGTCCCGGCCTCGAAACCGTGTTTGCCAACGCCCAGCGCGCACGGCAGGCATGGATCGAGGCGATCGAGGGTAGCTCGCCGCCGCCCCAGGATTACCGCAATACGCACCAGGGAATAGAATGACGCAGTCCAAACATTATCCGCAGCACATCGACCTCGAACCCGTGATCCACGTGGAGGGATCGGTGCGCCTGCCGGGCTCCAAGAGCATCTCGAACCGCACCCTGCTGCTGGCGGCGCTGTCCGAGGGCACGACCACCATCCACGACCTGCTGGCCTCGGACGACACCATGGTGATGCTGGGCGCGCTGCGCTCGCTCGGCATCCAATGGGATGAAATCGACGAGCGCACCGTGGTCGTCCACGGCAAGGGCGGCACCCTGCCGGTCCACGAGGCCGACCTGTTCATGGGCAATGCCGGCACCGCGATCCGTCCGCTCACCGCGGCACTGGCGGTGATCGGCGGCGACTACACCATGCACGGCGTGTCGCGCATGCATGAGCGTCCGATCGGCGACCTGGTCGATGCGCTGAACGAAGTCGGCGCCCAGATCGAGTACACGGGCGAGCCGGGCTTCCCGCCGCTGCGTATCCGCCGCGGCCACATCCACGCCAACCGCATGGCGGTGCGCGGCAACGTGTCGAGCCAGTTCCTGACCGCGCTCCTGATGGCCGCGCCCCTGATGGCGACCACCCATGCGGTGTCGATCGACGTGGTCGGCGAGCTGATTTCCAAGCCCTATATCGAGATCACCCTGAACCTGATGCGCCGCTTCGGCGTGACGGTCGAGCAGAACGGCTGGTCCTCGTTCACCGTGCACCCGGGCCAGCGCTACCGCTCGCCGGGCAGCATCCACGTCGAGGGCGACGCTTCCTCGGCCTCCTACTTCCTGGCGGCCGGCGCGATCGCCGGCGGTCCGGTGCGCGTGGAAGGCGTGGGCGAGAACAGCATCCAAGGCGACGTGCGCTTCGCCGACGCGCTCGAGCGCATGGGCGCCATCATCACGCGCGGCGAGAACTGGATCGAGGCGCGTTCGAACGGCGTGCTGAAGGCGATCGACGCCGACTTCAACCATATTCCGGACGCCGCGATGACCATCGCCGTCGCCGCGCTGTACGCCGACGGCACCAGCACGCTGCGCAACATCGCCAGCTGGCGCGTGAAGGAAACCGACCGCCTGGCGGCCATGGCGACCGAGCTGCGCAAGGTCGGCGCCGAGGTGGAGGAGGGGCCGGACTACATCCGCATCACCCCGCCCGAGCAGCTGAAGCCCGCCGCCATCGACACCTACGACGACCACCGGATGGCCATGTGCTTCTCGCTGGCCTCGCTCGACGGCAAGGCGCGCCGCGGCAACGCGATGCGCATCAACGACCCGAAATGCGTGGCCAAGACCTTCCCGGAGTATTTCGAGGCCTTCGCGGGTATTGCCAAGAACGACCTGTTTTAATGATTGGATCCTATGCCGAATAATCCCATCCCCGTCATCGCCATCGACGGCCCGACCGCTTCCGGCAAGGGCACCGTCGCCGCCAGAGTCGCCGAGCGCCTGGGCTTCCACCTCCTCGATTCGGGCGCGCTGTACCGCCTGACGGCCTTGCAGGCGATGCGCCGCGGCATCGAGCTGCGCGACGAGCACGGCATCGCCAAGCTGGCCGAGCACCTGCCGGCCCGCTTCGTGGGCGGGGACATCTTCCTGAACAACGAGAACGTCAGCGGGGCGATCCGGGCCGAAGAAGTCGGCAACATGGCCTCCAGGATCGCCGCGCTGCCGACCGTGCGCCAGGCCCTCTACGCCCTGCAACTGGGCTTCCGCGAGACCCCCGGCCTGGTGGCCGACGGGCGCGACATGGGCACGGTGATCTTTCCCGGCGCGAAATTAAAAGTTTTCTTGACCGCAAGCGTGGAGGCAAGGGCGCAACGCCGGTATAAGCAATTGATTGACAAAGGGTTTTCTGCTAATATGGACGATCTCCTGAAGGATTTGAAGGAGCGAGACGAGCGCGACACCAAGCGCGCGATCGCTCCCCTAATCCCGGCGGAGGATGCGCACCTGCTCGATACCTCGAACATGACGGCTGCGGAAGCGGTCGAACAGGTGTTGGCGTGGTATGCGCATGCATAGGTTTTAATAGTTTCGCGAATCGTCGTCACTGCCGCCGGCAGTGACGACTTCCGGCGCAGGCCGGAATCCAAGGTCGTTGCGTCCCGTTGGCTCGAGTCATCGCCGTGGGTATGCAAAGAAAACTTGGGTCCCGGCCTTCGCCGGGACGACGTGCTGCAGCAAAAGCACATCGTCCTTGTAGGGTGCCTGCGACAGCATCCCGCCATCGCAGGCGTGTTTCAACCTAACCCCAGTTCAGTCCGCACTAACGCCGGCCTGCTGGGCTAACCTGAGTAATATCCTTTATGTCTACTGCAACCACCCAAGATACCGGTATGGAAAGCTTTGCCGCCCTGTTTGAAGAATCGCTGTCGCGTCAAGACATGCGTTCGGGCGAAGTCATCTCCGCCGAAGTCGTGCGTCTGGATCACAACTTCGTGATCGTCAACGCCGGCCTGAAGTCGGAAGCTTTCATCCCGGTCGAAGAATTCAAGAATGACCAGGGCGAACTGGAAGTCCAGATCGGTGACTTCGTCTCCGTGGCCATCGAATCGCTGGAAAACGGTTTCGGCGATACCATCCTGTCGCGCGACAAGGCCAAGCGCCTGGCATCGTGGCTGGCCCTGGAAAAAGCAATGGAATCGGGCGAGATCGTCACCGGTACCGTCAACGGTAAAGTCAAAGGCGGCCTGACCGTCCTGACCAACGGCATCCGCGCATTCCTGCCGGGTTCGCTGGTCGACACCCGTCCGGTCAAGGACACCACCCCGTTCGAAGGCAAGACCCTGGAATTCAAGGTCATCAAGCTGGACCGCAAGCGTAACAACGTCGTCCTGTCGCGTCGCGCCGTCATCGAAGCATCGATGGGCGAAGAGCGCGCCAAGCTGATGGAAACCCTGAAAGAAGGCACCGTGGTCACCGGCGTCGTCAAGAACATCACCGACTACGGTGCGTTCGTCGACCTGGGCGGCATCGACGGCCTGCTGCACATCACCGACCTGGCATGGCGTCGCGTGCGTCACCCGTCGGAAGTGCTGTCGGTTGGCCAGGAAATCACCGCCAAGGTCCTCAAGTACGACCAGGAAAAGAACCGCGTCTCGCTGGGCGTCAAGCAGCTGGGCGACGATCCGTGGACCGGTCTGTCGCGTCGCTACCCGCAGGGCACCCGTCTGTTCGGCAAGGTCACCAACCTGACCGACTACGGCGCGTTCGTGGAAGTCGAGCAGGGCATCGAAGGCCTGGTGCACGTCTCCGAAATGGACTGGACCAACAAGAACGTGGCTCCGAACAAGGTTGTCCAGCTGGGCGACGAAGTCGAAGTCATGGTCCTGGAAATCGACGAAGAGCGTCGCCGTATCTCGCTGGGCATGAAGCAGTGCAAGGCGAACCCATGGGACGACTTCGGCATGACCCACAAGAAGGGCGACAAGGTCAAGGGTTCGATCAAGTCGATCACCGACTTCGGCGTGTTCATCGGCCTGCCGGGCAACATCGACGGCCTGGTGCACCTGTCGGACCTGTCCTGGACCGAAGCCGGCGAAGAAGCCGTGCGTCGCTTCAAGAAGGGCGACGAGCTGGAAGCCGTGGTTCTGGCCATCGACGTCGAGCGCGAGCGTGTCTCGCTGGGCGTGAAGCAGCTGGAAGGCGACCCGTTCAACAACTTCGCTTCGCTGAACGACAAGGGCACCCTGGTCACCGGCACCGTGAAGTCGGTTGAGCCGAAAGGCGCCGTGATCGCCCTGAACGACGAAGTCGAAGGCTACCTGCGCGCTTCGGAAATCTCGCGTGACCGCGTGGAAGACGCCGGCACCCACCTGAAAGTGGGCGACAAGGTCGAAGCACTGGTCATCAACATCGATCGCAAGGCTCGCAGCATCCAGCTGTCGATCAAGGCGAAAGACAATGTCGAGACCCAGGAAGCAATGAGCAAGCTGGCCAACGACAACAGCGCTGCTTCGGGCACCACCAGCCTGGGCGCACTGCTGAAGGCCAAGTTCGATAACAAGAACTAAGCAAGGGTTAATTCCTTACTGGAGCTAGCAGATGACCAAGTCCGAGCTGATCAACCGCCTGGCTGAGCGTTATTCCCAGCTGGTGGCGAAAGACGCGGAGTTCGCTGTCAAGACCATCCTCGACGCGATGACCAACGCCCTGGCGACCGGTCAGCGCATCGAGATCCGCGGTTTCGGCAGCTTCGCGTTGAACAGCCGGCCACCGCGCATCGGCCGCAACCCGAAGTCCGGCGACAAGGTGATGGTGCCCGAAAAACGGGTGCCTCACTTCAAGCCTGGCAAGCAGTTGCGCGAGCGGGTGGACGCGATGGTCGGGCAACCGATCATCGAAGACTGAAGTCGTCTGCTGGCGAGCAGACAAGAACGGCGTCCCCCTTGGGGATGCCGTTTTTTTGTGCGCCCAGCATGGGCGCACTCTTGCGGGTGCAAGTCCCGCCGCGAGCTGACCACAGTGAGCGAAGTGAAGCGCAACTGCGTGAGGGCGACCGAGCGTGGGGAGGAAGCGTGGAGCGAAACTGCGAGCCGATGGACAAGAATCGGATACAAGGCGCTGCCGAGTAGGGCGAGCGGGCAAAAAGCCGCGAAGCTCTTGTGGTCAAGGCGAAGTGGCGTAAATCCGGCGGTTGTGCAGGGAAGGAGTGCGTTCTTACCTGGGGAGATCTCGCCTTGTGCCTGAAAGGGTAACGAAAAAAAAAATCGGAGCGAGAAGTCAGCAGAGGCCGTAGTAGCTGAGTTTTTTTTAGCGAAGGGCCGAACGAGTAGGAGTGTCCGACAACTTGTCGATGAATCGTGTACGGCATCAGATGCCCGCATCAGCGGGGCGGGTCGCGGCAAGGCGGGGTGAAGCCTCGTCCCAAGCGATCAGCGATGAAACAAGATTCCCGCGACAAGACTTGGGAGGCACAGGGCGAGACTTGCTTGCGCAAGCGCTCGCGAGGGAGAA